>JAGLEG010000217.1 GCA_023145185.1 Thermoplasmata archaeon | reverse complement strand
ATGTATCCAATTTCCAGTTTGACGTGATCCCTCATCTCTAGCAGATTATCATATCGCACATCCAGCCGTCCCAAAGGATATTGGGCCTGGATCTTGATATTTTCATCCGAATATCCCAGATCCTTGAGAATTCGTTTTAACAATTCATCGATCTCCTGTCTTATCTCCCCCCACTCCTTTTCTGCATCCAGATGTCGATAGTTGAAATCAAGGTCTACGGACAATCTTGGCACCTTGTTGAAATGGATGAAATTCAATGCTGTTCCACCATAGAAACTCAACCTATCGGAAAGGTATCTTACCTTGCTGATCTGCTCAAGAATTCCAAACAACCTGTGGATCTTATCAACCACCACTGGTGGATATCCAGAAAGGTCCATTTATCGAACCCCCAAAAACAGTTCTCTGAAACCCTCTGGAATATACAATTTCCATCTTTCCTCATACTCACCACTTTGACCACGAATCAAGTAAGTTCTATTGTGTCCCATCAATTTCTGAATTCTTTTCAGATCCTGTTCTTCAATATGTGAATAATATGGCGACCTTGCAGCCAGATCCTCAAGGAAAAAACCTACAGCCCGAATCAATAGATCACTTCCATACATACTCAATACCAAAATTACGAGATCAACATCCACCCCACCCAGAGATTCGAGACTTTTGTAAACTTCCTCATATCCAACACATAGATCTGGTCGATGGATACATTCCACAAATGTTCTTGAAGGAGAGGATACATTAACAGGATAATTATCCACAATTCGGCGATATATCTCGGTTTCAACATCGTTAACTACTACTGGGTGAAAGATATAATTCCCATATGTGAATCGTTTAAAACGGCTTTTAACATCGATTGCAGTATAACATCCATGATGAACGGATTGAGCACAGCCGTAGATCTCCAATGCAGTATGATAGCCCAAATAATAATGCCTTCTTACTTTTGAACCGATCAGATACTTGTTGGGAACCTCATCGTTTTCAAGATAGATATTCTTGGCAATATATAGACCATTACGAATCCGATCCACCTTTCCTTGTTTCATCAATTTGAAAATGAATTTCCGATAGAGATAGTTAATATCCTTATTCAATACCTCATTTGCATACTCTTCAAATTCATACTTGTTTACAACCTTCCTCCTAAGTAGGAAGGCATAGATCTTTTCAAGAAGAGTGATGTTGTTAGTTACTTCCATGTCCCAATACATCCCCATATGAGGGATGTTTCGTCACATATATGAATTTTTTCATTCATGACACAGCCCCCACCACATATTGCTGTGATCAGAATAACGTCCCATAATGATGGATAAAGAGACCTGTAAAATTCTTTTAGTTAAAGTAAGTTAGAGTATTTTTAATGTGATAAAATTCCCGGATCGGATTACTTAACACCTACCAATATATGATGAATTTCGCATGCAAAGGATGTCATATTTCATTTGATCTACTCCTACCAACAAACCCTACGGTCAATTATTTCTCTCAAGAATTGGTCTAAGTCGACAGTTTCAAAAGAAACTGTCTCCCTCCGCTGATCAGCCTCCCATCACCCACAGATGGCCGAGATGATCAAATACATTTGAAAGCAGCCTGGGAAAAGCCCATAATATTGACCTAAAGAAGCCCTTTCAAAGAGCCCGTGATCGAATCGTAAACCTCCTTCCTCTTTTCCTTGCTCAATTTGAAAAGCCTCTTTGAGATCATCTCTCTGGATATTGTAAAGATATAATTCGTCTTGATGACACTCTCTTTAACGGCCCCATCCTCAACAGTGACCGGGATCCCCTTCATTTTCGTATTGCTGGTCATCCCTGCGATCACCACGTTCCCCATCTCCTCGAACAGGACCACTGCAGGCCGGCTCTTTATCTCGAAAGTATCCGAAAACTGCACCGAGGCAAGGACAACATCTCCGCTTCTAAACATGGTCCCACTCCTGGTCGTCCTCGTTGTCCCATAGCTCTCTCATCTTTCTCTGCTGGACCTTGTGAAGGAACTCATCATACTGGTTCTTACGCTCCACGCTGTTGAACAATTCCACCAACCTGACTATGACCTCATCGTAGGTCTCCCTTCGATATCTCATGGTTTCCTTGAGGGAGCGGGAGGTGGATTTCCTTATCTGGATCGTCGTTAGCTCGCTCATTTATAGTTCACCTATAATTACTATATAATTATGGCATAGTGACCTATATAACAATATTGGTTAAAACTTAAATTTGCTTTTCGCGCGTCACAATTTATCGATCAACATAGGAACGGTATTGTTCGATAACAGAACCACCTTGGAGGGGGCCATCTCGCCAACAACCTCATATCCGGTCAGCTCCGCCATCCTCCCGGCGAACTCGCGGATCCTCTCGATGGAAGGCATGTTCTCACGCTCCAGCCTCTCCCTGGAATAGCCCACGTGAACGTATCCTTTGGGCTCTATGAAGTTGGGCTCTGCCAACCGGTCCAAAGCAGCATACTCCTCCTCGTATCCCACGTTCAAACCCTCAACAAGCGTATGCCTGCAGACGGTCCTGGTATCCAAAGACGGCAGCAGTTCCAGGGTCTCTTTTATCCTGCTCCAGCCATCCTTTATCTTGGGGAGGCAGATCTTCTTGTACACCTCCTCATTGGGAGCGTCCACAGACACATACAGCTGGGTTGGCAGCGTCTCAAGGTCCCTCAACACATCCGGCGTCGTCCCGTTGGTCACCAGAAAAGTGGAAAAACCCCTCCGCTTGTATTCACCGATCAGCTCCCCGAGATACGGATAGAGCGTCGGCTCACCGGTCAGCGATATCGCCACCTGGTTGGGATCTCGAGCCTCATCCCACATCTTCAGGTCGCACCTCTCATCTCCCTTGAAACCAGATACAAGCTTCCTCTGCGCCTCGATCGAACCATCCACTATCGAAACCGGATCATCCCAATCGACGTTCAGATCGTCCTTGCCCTGATAGCGCCAGCAGTACACACACATGTGGTTGCACGAGTTCGCAACAGGGGTCATCTGCAGGCACCTGTGGCTGTTGATCCCGAAGAACTCCTGCTTGTAGCAGACCCGCCTGTTGATCATCGACTCCCTGAGCCAGTGGCAGGTCTTCACCGCAGAATGGTTACCCACAACGGCATACCCCTGTTTCTCGAACATGGCCCTCAGGTCTTCGTCCATGCCCGGGGTATGGACGGGCGATATAAAAGAACAACACGGGTCACAGATAGATGTCCTCGAATATGGAGGGGTCGATGTACTCCACCTCGTCCACTGCCACCGCCTCCTCCTCCTTCATGTATGTTGGGATCAACTGGTACACCCCGGGAAGAAATGTGGTGGTACCCTCGATCCATTCTGCCAGCTGTGTCAGATCATATTTTTTACCAGAGGAATCGGGATCGAACAGGCTTGCACGTTTTACCCTCTCATGCAGGATCATCCATCCATCGTGCAGTGTCATACTGAACCTCCTTTCCTTCTTGAAAAGCTCTATCATCCTGGGATGAAAGAAATCGTAGGCGAGCCTTCTCGGATTCGCCTGAACGATGCTCCAGTTGGAGAATTTCCTATCCTCGAAATCGATGTCCCTGATCAACAGCTCCTCGACGGGATTTCCGGGCCTGAAGGTCACAGAGCCCCGGAACTTCCCCACAAAGACCACAGTTACAAGATGATCGAAAATGGGACGATCATTGGACTTGGTCCCGAATCCATTGCCTTTCCACCAGCCAGTTCGATATATGACATCATCTCTTACGTGGACCCCACCCATGATCATATGCTTCGTTCCGGGTTCGTTCAAACTTCCCTTCAGCACCCGATCCACCGAATCCGGCATGTCCCTGAAGGCCTGATCCCCCCTGGACCCCATGAACAGACAATACTCCGCATACATCTCTTCCAGCGACTTCTCTGTCCTGCCCATCTTTAGCTGGGCGATCCCCAGGGAGATAAGGACCATCCCCAAGGCGAACAGGATTAAGCAACACATGGACTGGATCACGCCGGCAGGTACCATTATCAAAAGGCAGACCAGTCCCGACCCCAGCAGGATAAAGCCCTTCTTCCTTGAGCCCTCGGCGGTCGTTCCCTCGAATTCCCTGAACCTCTCCTTTCGGGAGAACAAACTTTACACCCCTCAGAGCTCGATCTCGGGCATATCCTTCATCCGCTCTGCAACTTCCCTGTCGGCCACCTTGAAGGATTCCAGCTCAGGGAAGCCGTGAAACGATGCGATTACCTTTGAGGGGAACGACAGGACCCTGTCGTTCATCTCCCTGATGTTCGCATTGTAGAACCGGAGTGATGCCTGGATCCTATCCTCGGTCTCGGCCAGCTGCTTTTGAAGCTCCAGATAGTTCTGGCTGGCCTTCAGGTCAGGATAGTTCTCAAGCCGGACCATCAGTTGGCCCATTGCACTCACCAGGGCAGATTCCACCCCCTCCTGCTCGTGCGGGGACCCCGTTGCTTTCACGCACTCCTCCCTGAGCTCGACGATCCTCTCCAGAAGCCCGCGCTCGTGCCTGGCATATCCCTTCACGACCTTGATTAGCGCAGGTATCAGGTCATATCTCCTCTTGAGCTCGGTCTGGACGTCGGACCAGGATTCGGTGCACCTGTTCCTCCCGCGAACCAGCGAATTGTAGGTAACGATCCAGTAGAGGATCGGGACCCCGATGAACAAAACAATCAGACATCCGATCATAGCGATGGTCAGCATATATTCCCCTCCTTATTTCTCATCCGTATAATGTGGAAGGGGGGTTATATAGATAGTCAGGGTAGAACACGCGATCGGGGCCTTTCAACTTCCCTCCCACCATATCCTCTCTTCGCACATCACATGATGTCCAGGCAGTAATAGTTCCTCACAAACGGAATAAAAATATATACACTCGATCATTGAGAGATGTGGAACAGATGAAGTGGAGGACAAAGATAGGATACACATCCGGCGATCTGGGTATATCGCTGATCTTCTTCTCCGTGGGCTTTTTTTTCCTGTTCTATCTCACGGACATGGTGGGCCTCTCTCCCTTCCTGGCAGGCCTGGCAATGTCCATTGGAATGATATGGGATGCCGTCACGGACCCTCTGATGGGGTACATCTGCGATAACACCAGGTCCCGATTCGGCAGGAGAAGGGTGTACCTACTCTTCGGGTCCGTTCCCCTTGGCATCAGTTTCCTTCTCCTGTGGACCATTCCAGACGTGGGACCGACGGGGTTGAAATTCGCCCTCGCCACCGGGTTCTTCCTTCTTTTCAAGACCGCATACACCGTGGTTGCGATCCCCTATATGTCCCTTCTCCCCTCCCTGACAACGGACTACAACGAGAGGACCCAGATCTCCGGGCTGAGGGCCCTGACCACCCAGGTGGGCACCATATTGGGAGGCATCTCCGCCCTGATAGTGAGCTCCTTCCTGAACCTCTCCATCGGGCTTGTTGGAATGGGATCCCTTTTCGGGGGGATCACTATTCTGCTCCTTCTGGTCACCGCCAGGAGCGTCAAGGGGATCGAGGAAAAAAAGGTCGAGAAAAAGATGAGCTTCAGGGAACACCTCACCCCGCTGAAGGACAGGGACTTCCTGGTATTGATCGTGATGTACTTCTTTGGGGGCATCGCGACAACGACCCTGACCGCTTCCTTTCTCTATTTCACCAAGCACGTCATGGGAAATGCGTCGCTTGGAACCTTCGGCCTGGTCGTTTTCGTCATATCGTCGGCGATAGGGATCCCCATCTGGTTGAAGGCATCCAGGATATTCGAAAAAAAGAGGGTGCTCCTCATCTCAACGCTGATGTCTGCCATCCTCCTGTTCATAACGGCCACAACTCTTCATGAAGGAGACGTTATCCCCTTCTTCCTGCTTGTGGCCCTCGTGGGCATCTACATGTCCGCATATCTTATCCTCCCCTACTCCCTCGTCCCCGATATCATAGACAGGGCCTATTCCAGAACGGGTAGAAGGCAGGATTCACTTTTTTACGGGGTCTGGGTCTTCACTCACAAGATCGGCCTGACGCTCGCCCCGCTCATCATGGGGGTCGTCATGGGGGTTCTGGGATATGATGGGACTCTTGAAGAGCAGGCCGTTTCGGGGCTCCTTGCCATAAGGATCACATTCGGCGTGATCCCCGCCATCTTCCTGATCCTGACAGGGTCGGTCGTTCAACTCTATTCGATAACCCGAAAACAGTACGATGAGATAAGGCGAGAGATCGAGGATAGGGGGTTCAAATGAACATAGCCAGGAGGATGATCCTCGTTCGGAAGCTGAGGAAGAACCTCTACGGAATGGGACGGGAGGAGCTGATCGAGCACCAGGAGGAGAGGACCTCAAAGGTCCTTGACCACGTGAAGAAAAGCTCACCATACTACAGGGACCTCCTCGGCGAAGATAAGACCATTCAGCTCAAGGATCTTCCACTGATGAACAAGGCCGTGATGATGGAGGATTTCAACAGGATCAACTGCTGCGGCCTGAGATCCGAGGATCTCTTCAGGTTCTCCATGGAGAGGGAAAAAAGAGGGACCCTGGAGCTTTTCAGGGGAAAATACTCCGTGGGGATGTCCTCCGGGACCTCGGGAAACAAGGGCCTGACCGTACTCTCGAAGGAGGAGATGGCGATGTACTCATGCCTTCTCTGGGCCAGGAACGGCATTCCAGAACACATCAGGAAAAAAAGTGTGTTCTTCGCCCTTCGGGTGAACAGCCCCTCGTTCATGGAGATAAAGAAATTCGGCCTCAAGCTGATATACGTGGACTACACCCATCCGATAGGGGAGCTTGTCTCCCTGATCAACAGGGAAGAGCTGAACATACTGGCCGGCCCCCCTTCCCTTCTATCCATACTGGCCGAGCATAAGGATATGATCTCCAGCAGGATCGACGCCCTGATCTCCTATGCCGAGATCCTCTACCCCGAAACAGAGAGGAGATTGAAGGAGATCTTCAATGCCCCCATCGTCCAGATATATCAGGGGTCCGAGGGGTTCATCGGCACAACCTGCAGCGCTGGAAAACTGCACATGAACGAGGATGTGATCAGGGTGGACCTCGAGGATGCGGGCGATCCCGAGGGGAACACCTGCAAGGTCGTTCTGACCGACCTCTACAGGACGACACAGCCCCTTATCAGGTATCATCTCAACGACTTGATCGAGGTGTCCAACAAGAAGTGTGAATGCGGGTCGAGTTTCAGGGTCATCGACCGCATCCACGGTAGGTCCGACGATCTATTCCTTCTGAAGGCCGATGATGGGGAGATCAGGTACCTGTTCCCCGATTATGTGAGGAGGGCGATCATCCAGTCGTCGGATGATATCCAGGAGTATCAGGCCATACAGCATGGAACGGACAGGATCGAGATCAGGCTGATCCTGGGCGAGGATACGAAAAGGCCCGTAGTGGAGGGACGGATCCTGGAGAACCTGAAATGGAGGGTCGACAGGATCGGGGGGAGGCTCGGAGAGGTCACTTTTTCCGCCGAGCCCCCAGGAAAGAACCCCCGCTCCGGAAAAATGATCAGGATCATGAGGGAGAGAGATGAAGATCATTGAGATAGACCCGGGCAGCAGCGCCGAATTGACGCTTTTTCTTGAAGTGGCCGAAGCTGTATATCGAAGCGACCCCATCTGGGCAGGTGAGGACGGAGAGAAGGTCGGGGAGGCGCTCGTTGACGGAGGAGGGCACATCACCTCCTTTGTGGCAATGGAGGGGGACGTGCCCATTGCAAGGGCGTCGGCGATCCTCTGGCCGAGGTCTGAATGTACCGGATGGATAGGGTATTTCGAGGCGGTGGGATCGGCGGATGAGGCGGTATCCTCCATATTCGAAAGGTGTGAAACGGCACTTCGGGAAAAGGGTGCAACGTCCATCATAGGCCCAAAGAGCGATGACCTTCAGGTCGGCCTTCAGACGGGCGGATTCGACCTTCCCCAGACCGTTGCAACTCCGCACAACCCGCCATATTATGAGGCGTATTTCAGAGCCAATGGGTTCCTGTCAAGGAAACGGCTGCTGACGTATCTCTTCGATGCTGACTCGTACACCAGCCACGAACGGGCGCCGGATGGGTTCAATGTCCGAAGGATCGATGTGGCCAGAATGGACGAGGAGATCGCCACATACAACCGCCTTAACAACGCTATCTTCTCCGGAAACTTCGGATTCACCCCCAAGACGGAGGAGGAGGACAGGAAGGTGATCCTCCGGTTCCTTCCGTTCATGGACCCCGACCTTATCCTGTTCGCATATGATGAAGGCGGAACTGACATGGGGATGTTGATCACACTTCCGGATATCCACCAAATGGCCAGGGGACACCAAATTGACCGGGCGAGGATCATCATGATAGGGGTCCTACCGGGATTCGAGCGAAAGGGGATCGGGTCCATGATGCTTACCAGACTTATTGCCACGATGGCCGACAAGGGCTACGTCGGACTGGAAGCCTCGTGGGTCCAGGAGGACAACCTCGCCTCCAGGGAGATCGCTGGCCGCTTCAATCCCAGGCCGGGAAGGGAGTTCTCGCTATTTCAAAAGAGGCTCTGATCAGAACAACCCGACGGCCTTTCCATCCACAACGTCCATCTTCATGGCCGCAGGTTCCCTGGGCAGCCCTGGCATCGTCATGATCGTTCCGGTGATCGGAACAACAAAGCCCGCACCCGCGGATAGCCTGATGTCGGATATCGTTATCTTGAAATCGGTGGGCGCACCCAGCAATTTCGCATTGTCCGAAAAGGAGTACGGGGTCTTGGCCATGCAGACGGGGAGCCGGTCCATGCCTATCCTCCTGCACTTCTCCATCTTCTTCAGCGCTGGAATGGAGTACTCCACCTTGCAGGCGCCGTACACCTTCGTGCAGACCGCCTCTATGGCCTCCTCCATCGTGGCATCGTCCGGGTATAAAAAGTTGAAACAACAGGGCATATCCTCTATCGCCCTCTTGACCAGGGCGGCGACCTCAAGCGCACCCTCGCCTCCATTGGCGTGGTGGTCGCTCACCGCCGCGGGCACCGACAGCTCCCTGCATATCTCCATCACCTTGGCGAGCTCGGCCTCTGTATCCGTCTCAAATCGATTTATCGCCGCCACTACCGGGACCCCATACAGCTTGACGATCTCAAGGTGCCGTTTCAGGTTCTGGCCGCCCACCTCCAATGCCTCCAGGTCCTCCACCTTCAACTTCTCCTTCGGTACGCCCCCCTGCATCTTCAGGGACCGGGTGGTCACTACCATCACCACCGCCGATGGGGAAAGCCCGGTCTCCCTGCAGAATATATCGAAGAACTTCTCCGCCCCAAGGTCCGACCCGAAGCCCGCCTCGGTCACAAAATAGTCCGAAAGGTGTAACCCCATCTTCGTGGATAGATACGACGACGTCCCGTGGGCGATGTTCGCGAAAGGCCCCCCGTGTATTAGCGCAGGGCCCCCCTCGATCGTCTGGACCAGATTGGGTTGAAGCGCGTCCTTGAGCAGGAGTGCCATTGCGCCCACCGCCCCGATCTGGCCC
>JAGLEG010000216.1 GCA_023145185.1 Thermoplasmata archaeon | reverse complement strand
AAGCTTCAGAAGACTGACCATTTACAATATGCTAATAAAAGAAATGGTGGACCGGTCGGGGTCTATACCAATATTGGTTTGGAACGATAATATGATATTAGTTTGTGTGGGCCCACCAGATCATATTATTATTTTATCCATAATGAGTAACAGGAGACCAATAACGTTATTTTAAATCAAGTAAATTAACCTGACTATTATCCATTTGGATAGGGCAACCGAGGGAGGAAGAAGGTACGATCACCGGAGAACCGAAAGGCATCATACACAAACAGATCGAGGAACTTGAAGATAACAAAGGAGAGGAGTGATGAATATGAGAAAAATATACTCATTTGTGTTTGTATTATTATTGCTGGCAACCGGATTTTCGATTTTCCCAGAAGAGTCATCTATAGTGGATGGAACTAAAGGCTCCACACGAAAGATTGGGTACTGGACCATGGGTATTAACGTCTCCGATATATCTGAAGCTAGCTTCGTCGGAGAGGATGCACATGATTGGTCAGGGAATTATGTTACAGGAGCAGGTGATGTGAACGGGGATGGATTCGATGATATACTCATAGGAGCAACTGGGAACGATGATGGAGGAACAGGGGTAGGTCAGACATATCTGATACTAGGAAAAGCTTCCGGTTTGGTAATGGATACAGACCTATCAAATGCAGACGCATCGTTTTACGGAGAAAATGCTGAAGACGGTTCAGGGAGCCCCGGTTCAGGTGTGGGTGATGTGAACGGAGATGGATATGATGACATACTAATCGGAGCAGCTGGTAACGATGATGGAGGAAATATTGCAGGGAAAACGTACCTGATATTCGGGAAAGCATCAGGGTGGTTGATGGATACAAATCTATCAAACGCAGATGCATCGTTCATAGGTGAGAATTCAGATGATCGGTCAGGGGCTTCGGTCTCAGGTGTAGGCGACGTAAATGGAGACGGTTTCGATGACATACTCATCGGGGCACGTGGTAACATAGAAGGTGGCGATCCTTGGGCGGGTCAGACATATCTGATACTGGGAAAAGCTTCAGGATGGGCGACGAATACTGACCTGTCAAACGCAGATGCATCGTTCATTGGAGAGGATGCAACTGATATGTCTGGAGTGTCTGTATCCGGTGCAGGTGACGTAAATGGAGACGGTTTCGATGACATAATCATTGGGGCACGGAGTGACGAAGAAGGGGGTGATTCCGCTGGTCAGACATATCTGATCCTTGGAAAGGGATCAGGGTGGAATATGGACACCGACTTGTCAAATGCAGACGCATCGTTTATTGGTGAAGATGCACAAGATGAATGTGGAATATCGGTTTCGGGTGCAGGTGATGTTAACGGCGACGGATATGATGATATTCTAATAGGTGCATATTTTAACAACGAGGGTGGTGACAAGGCTGGTCAGATTTACCTGATTCTTGGGAAGGCATCGGGGTGGGTTATGGACATCGACTTGTCAGATGCAGATGCATCGTTTATTGGAGAGAATGAAGATGATTGGGCTGGGGATTCTGTCTCAGGTGCAGGCGACGTGAACGGAGATGGATATGATGACATACTAATTGGAGTACAGAGGAATAATAATGGCGGACCAGGTGCAGGCCAGACATACCTGATCCTGGGAAAAGCTTCTGGATGGGCAATGGACACAATTTTATCTAACGCTGATGGATCGTTCATAGGAGAAGATGCTTTAGATTATATTGGTTGTTCAGTTTCTAATGCCGGCGATGTAAACGGCGATGGCTATGTCGACATTCTCATTGGGGCAAGGGGAGATGAAGATGGAGGTTCATATGCAGGTAAAACCTACCTGATTACAGGGTTCAAAATTACTGAACCATTAGTGGTTTACTCAATTGAGATTTACTCAGACAATGGTTACTCCACCCCAATATCAGCAGCCGACATTGGTGATCTGATCCATATAGAGATCCTGGGTCTTGATGGGAATGAAACACAACAGGATGCTGCAGTGATAAATGTTACTTTCAGGCCAGGGTCCGTTAGTATGATGAAAGTAACTTGTATCGAAACGGGTGACAACACCGGAATGTACCGGGGAACCTTCATCATTCCTCCAGGAACGATTTACCTTGATACTCTTAACTTCTCGTCAAGAAAGGATCCCACAAAGTTCGTACACCTTATCATAGATAAACCATTCAGGCCCACATCAATAAGCTCATTGAAAACCTACCATGATGAAGGGTGCACAATTGAAGTGGATAGAGTTGACCTTGGGGATTCGTTTTATATTGAAGTTATTGGAGCTGACGCGAATCCAGCTACAAAGGACTATGCACTTGTTAACATGTCATCAGAAAGAACAATACCAATTTCTCTTCCAATTCTTGTCCAGGAAACTGGGATCAATACGGGTGTGTACTTATCAGAATTTATAATGCCTGGATCCTTCGTCTGGCTTGAGAATATTCATGTGGCATCATGCAGGGATCCAGGTTATTCTGTATCGGTGAGTGTCGAGAAACCGTTCAGACCCATATCAATAGATTCCCTGAAGGTCTATTCCGATAGTGGGTGCTCCAACGAGATAGATAAGATACAAAGTGAAGACACGATGCATATAGAGGTCATTGGAAAGGATGCCAATGCCCTAACAAGGGATTTCGCTTTCGTGAATATAACATCGGACAAGACCATTCCACTATCGATCGTCATCCTCCTCCGGGAAACGGATGTCAACACGGGTATCTATAGAGGTTATTTCGTAATACCGAACTCTACAGAAAGAATCGAAAACCGAACAATCGTATCAGCTAAGGATTCGTCAAAGTCCGCAAATATTATGATTTGCACGCTGATTGATATAAGCCCTGAGATCCCGGTGATGGAAGTTATTGAAGATGAGGAGTATTCTGTTCAATATTCAAACCTGGGATATGCTGATACCTACGCGTGGACATTTGAAAGTGATGGGGGGTGGTTGACATTCGATTCGGGCACAATGATCCTCTCCGGGACTCCGGATAACGGAGATGTAGGTCCAACCTCGGTGAAATTGAACCTCACTGACGATGTCGGCCATTTCGAGGTTCAGGAGTTCAAGATAAATGTGCAAAACATCGATCCAATACTCTCTGGTGAGAATATTCTATTAGCAACGCAGGATCAATATTACTACATTGATTATGATTGCACCGATGAAGGGGCTGGAAACACCACGTATTTCATCCAGACCACCGCTCATTGGCTTACGATAAACGAGGTTACCGGAGAGCTATCAGGAACACCCACAAATGACGATGTAGGTAAAGTTCTCATCTGCGTAACCGTCTATGATGGGAATGGAGGGATGGACCATACAGAGTTCAACCTCATCGTCATCAATGTGAACGATCAATGCTATATTGACACGGAAAACATCGTAACGATCATCCAAGATGAGCCATATAAGCGAACATATTCAGTAGTCGATATCGATTCTGCAGAAAATTTCACATGGACACTCGTTACGGACGCTGAATGGCTCTCAATGGATCAAGATACGGGGGTACTTGGGGTACTTGAAGGGACACCGACCAATGACGACGTTGGAATCTTTACCGTAAATATCACGGTGATGGATTCCGGGGGACTCACAGATTCTACCGAATTCCAGCTTGAAGTTCTGAACGTGAATGATAGACCCGAGTGGGTTGATGTTCCCGACGACATGACCATCACGCACGGGGAGTTCTTCCATTTCAATGCGACCGCAACTGACATCGACCTCGACACAACATTGAGCTATTCCATCAGGTCCAATCCTCCATCAGAGATATTCATTGATAGCGGAACTGGAATTATTGAATGGCACGCGACCATCCATATCTTCGAGTCGTTGAGCAGGGACCTTGAGGTAACGGTGGCAGCATTTGACGGTGAATTGTACAACAATCATACTTTCATCATCGAAGTGCTTTCAAGCAGAGCTCCATCGACAACGTTGTTATCACCTGCTAAAGGTGAAAAGGTTAGTAGCTCAAAGTGTCCATTGGCCTGGGAGGGATCGGATCCGGAAGGGGACGAGCTCACTTACACCATATTCCTCAGTAAAGAGGAACCGCTTGTATCCTCACTGCAGGAGGATGTAAAGATCAAAACCGATTTCAACCACACATCATTCACTCCAGGGATCCTGGAAGTTGGTGAAACCTATTACTGGACGGTGATTCCCAACGACGGATGTTCGGACGGGAGATGTTCAAATGACGTTTTCAGCTTCGATGTAAATGCGCCTCCAAAGGTGAGCGATATAGATCCACAGAAAGCCTCTTCCGGAAGCAAGTTCAGTTTCTACGTGAGGGCAACGGATGACGATGATACATCGCATACGTTCAGCCTGGTTGAGGCTCCAGACGGAATGACAATTGACGACTTGGGGAAGATCGAATGGACGCCTACAAGCGGTCAGATCGGGGAACACATAGTCATCGTGAATGTCTCCGATGGTGTTGACTACGAACTGGTGAGTTTCAAACTTAATGTTGAAAAGGGGGAGAAGGAGTCCTCTTCACTACTCCCAATCGTCCTTCTGATCGCTTTCGTCTTGATCATTGTTGGTGTAATCTTATTCTTTGTCTTGAGTAAGAAGAAGGACGAGAAGGAGACACCAGATGAAGAAGGGGAGGTCGAGCTCACCAAGGAGGAGACCTACGAAGCGATGTATGGTAAACCCGCTCCCAAGGAAGAGGAAGGAATGACCACCGAGGAATTGAAGGGGTTCATTCACGAACAGATAGAGGGACTGGAAGAAGGAAAAGGTGAAGAGTAGAGTCTGAATCCATCCGGTGGCTCTTTTCTTTTCTTGAAAGAATATAGCAACCAGAAAAAGAAATCTACATAGGTAGACCCTCACGGGCTGTCCCTATCACTCCACCGTGCTTGTCAATGGCAAGCGAAAATCTATCATCCAAGACTAACCATCTTCATTTCACATTTGGATGTGGTCCATGTTGGAGATGAGGTTACAATTCATTATGGATATATTTATGAAAGACATTGACCAGTTGAGTTCCAAACCGGTTATAGTTTGGAAATCAATAATCTCATATAATCACGATATATACTAATATTATCTAAATAATAAATAGTGGACCGGTCGGGGTCTAAACCCCGATAGCTTTTTCATAATCATCAGAATAAATGGCATTCTCCTCCATTGTTTCGGACCTTTTTTCGATCATCCCTTGTTACCAATCATATCCATATTGCGTCGCATAACGGCATTATAATCGTCAGATTAACTGTTGTAATCGTCAGATATATATATGATCAATGCAATGTTGCCGTGATGAACATCACTGATCTTTTAAGGACAATATTGGAAGGTGAGAATGGTCATGTGGAATTCAAACGTTCCATCACGAAGGAGTCTGCCAAGGACATCGTGGCTTTTCTCAATACCTTGGGTGGAATGATCCTTTATGGTGTTGATGATGATGGTTCCATCATTGGCATCGACGGGCCAATTGCTCCCGAGAAGGCAGTTGAAGGTATCGAGCCAAATCCCTTCAATAAAGTTGAATATGAAAAGATGAATATTGAGGATAAAACCATTATTATCGCCCGGGTTTCGAAAAGTCAAAGGATGTACATGTATCGAAAGACCGTATACATGAGAATGGGAACAATGAACAAACCCCTTTCCATCGAGGATATACTTGAAAAAGCTTCAGAAAGCCTTCTGCTACGGTTCGATGAGATGGGAAACAACAAAGCTTCCATTGATGATCTTGAGCGGGAACTCGTGGATGATTATTTTGTAAAAAGGTCCGAGTACAGGAATGTCGATATTCCCGAAACAGACCTTGAACAAAAACTTCAGGTAATAGGGGCAGTAACAGATAGGAATTTGGATCGAAGACCTACGAATGCAGGAGTTCTTTTCTTCTGCAAATATCCACAAAGGTATCTTTTGCAGGCTGTACTGAGGGTCAGTTTCTTTCGTAGCCATGATATGATGGATTCCACTGACAACAGGATATTTGAAGGCCCTCTTCCTGAGGTCGTCGAACAAGCCTGTGCTTTTATCGATCACCATATCCCACTACTTAGTAAACTGGAAAGTGGCAACATTTCCAGAACAACAAGAAAGGCCTATCCTCTCATGGCAGTTAGAGAAGCTCTGGTCAATGCTTTGACGCACAGGAACTATTTTGATTCGGCAGATGTGCGGGTTTTTATTTTCCCTGATTCCATGGAGATCACTAACCCGGGTGGATTTCCACCCGGCGTAACACCGGACAGACCTATTCACAAGCCAAGGAATCCATTGGTATCACAATATTTCTTTGACCTGGGTTACATTGAAAAATATGGGATGGGCCTGAAGAGAATGAAGCAAGCATGCATGGAATTCGGTTTGTCCAAACCGGAGTTCGTCCTCAGGGAAGCTGAAACAAAGGTAATTTTCTTTGCATCGGGAAGTGATGACATCCACTCCAGAATTCTTTCTCGTGTGGACCAAGAAGGTCAGATAACCTCAAGGGATATCGTAAACATGTTCGGAGTTAGCAGGGATACGGCCAATCGTTATTTGCACAAGATCTTGAATGCCGGGCAGCTAAGAAGAGTGGGTAAGGGGAGAAGTGTCAAGTATGTTAAATGAAGTTGCGTCGCAAAAAGACACTATAATCGTCAGAATAATCGTCAGATTCGTCAGGCGCATATGACGGTTACAATTCATTATGGATATATT
>JAGLEG010000215.1 GCA_023145185.1 Thermoplasmata archaeon | reverse complement strand
CCATGACCGTATCCTGATACGTGAGGTTCCTCCCTTCAGAATCGTGCGTTATCGATATGATCGCAGGCTGCAAAAGCACATGTGTGATTGCGGTAAGGACCCTTGAAGGGTAGCTCTCCTGATAATGTACAATGAGGTTCTCATCCGAGGATACCCTCACCTCACCGGCACCAGGGACTCCGGTTGTCACCATGGCACTGCCCCTGAAGAAGCCGGTTGACTCGCCTCCCTGGACCAGCTCCGTGAGGTTCACCATCTCCCCTGTGGGATCGGTGGTGGAATTCACCTTCACCAGCTGGTAACCATTCCCTGTGAGGTTTGAGTCGGCAAGCTCGATGGTGGCGACCCCACCAGAAGATGAGATATTCCCCTCCATAAAAGATAGGCTCGCCACCGCCCCGGTGAAATCCCCTGTCATCACCACGGCATAAGGTTGAGGTCCCGAAGAGACGGAATATCCGGTGATATTAACTGTGTATATCCCCGCAGCGGGGTCAGGTATTCTTATCCTCTCCACGTTGTTTATTCTGTCATGAGAGCCGTTATACGGAGATGATAGATCATTCCCATGGTATTCCGCTCCATCAGGCCCGGTGACGATCATGTCCATATCGTTCACCAGTTTGATCGAGCTGGTGTTCGACCCGGGATAATCTGACCATACGAGCGTGATGATGGCATCGGGGCCGTTGGATGATATCGTGTACTTTCTCGAGTGTGTCGACCCCGTCGTCAAGCCGGTCTTATTGTCAATATATCTGAGAACTCCCGCATCACTGTCTTCCGTGCATATCGAGTTCGTTGCGTTCACAAGGCCCCACCCCTCATTTCTGTTTGGAATGGACGACCAGTTGCCGTTAAGCGGCCTGGCTCCGTTGATGACCGACGCCTTGATCAGGGCCGCAGAGGGATCCTCCATATCCTCCATATCCTGGTAGTACTGCCTGATCACGGCTGCGGTGCCCGCCACGATCGGCGTTGACATCGACGTTCCACCATTGTAGGCGTATCGAGAATTGAGCGTACTGTACAACGACTGCCAACCCCAGTAGTGGTTCCAGGGGTCCGGGATCAGCGATGACCTTGTTGAGAGGATGTACGTCCCGGGAGCTACCACATCCGGTTTCACCCTTCCATCATTGTACACGTATCCCCTTGATGAAAAAGATGCCATCTGGGAGATGTTGTTCGCACTTGAGCTCAAATTCGGCCTGTAGTTCTCACTGGCACCCACCGATATCACGTTCTTGGATGAGGACTGTGTGGAAACAGTGTACTGTGCTGGCCCCTTGTTCCCCGCAGAAAAAAGGATCGTCATGTTGCTGTGTCCCCAGACGAAGTTATCGATGTGCCAGGACTTTATTGAGGTGTAATTACCAAGGTTGGACCTGGACGACCATGAGTTGGTGTGGATCCTCGCCCCGGAATTGTAAGCATCGTTGAAAAGGGTGAAATATGCGGGGATCGACAACGAGCCAGTGGACAACATGGTGGACTGCATTACCAACGAGGCATTGGGGGCCATACCCGAATATTCACCGCTGGACGCATTGCCGTCCCCAAGTACTGAACCAACGACGTGAGTGCCATGCCCCCCTTTGTAGGTAATTACACCGCTCGTGTTAATGTGAATATCTGGGTCGGACCAGTTGTTTGTCCTGCCATAGGCGTAGGCCCTGATGATCCTCCCGCTGAGATCGGGATGCATTGTGGAATTGGATCCTGTGTCGAGCCCCGTATCGGCCACGGCAACGATCTGACCGGTTCCGTCAAGGCCGAGTAGGGACCTCACCTCCGAGACGTCCA
>JAGLEG010000214.1 GCA_023145185.1 Thermoplasmata archaeon | reverse complement strand
TCGCCCTGGAACCTGTACTCCGTATCGGAGGTGGGAAAGGTCCTCATCGGATGGTCAGCACCTTACTACGACGGCAACGGCGTGGATGGATATATGGTGTTCAGACGGGATGATCTGATATCCTACTGGCCTCCGGATTTTATCGGCGATGTGGATGCGGATACCCTGACGATAGTGGACGACACTGGAGCTGTGGGCCAGGATCGCTATTATTTCGTAAAGGCCTACAACAGCGCAGGGGAGTCGATAAGGAGCGAATATCTCATGACTGCCTCCCTGTTGCCTCCGAGCGAGCCCGCTGCTGTGATAGAAACTCCTGCCAACGGGAGCTTCCTTAACTCGAGCGATATCGCCGTTATCTGGTCTGGAGAGGGCTATGGCCTCCCGATCCTGGAATATGAGGTGATGGTGGATTCCGGGGATTGGGTGAACGTGGCAGGGGACACTTCTTACCAGGTCGTCGGGTTATCCGACGGACCACATACCATCCAGGTCAGGATGGTGACGGCCCTTGGCTGGCATCTCTCCAATGTGACGGAGGTCATCGTGGACACGACCAGACCGACGCTGACGCTTCTGAACACCACGGCGCTTCTACTTATCAACGCCAGTTCGGCGACGGTCCATTGGGAAGGGGTGGACGCATCCTCGGGCGTGGCCGCCTACTGGATCAAGGTGGATAACGGCGCCTGGGTCGAGGTGGGCCTGGTTGACAACCACACCGTTGTGGACCTGGTCCATGGAACTCACGTTGTCCTCGTGCGGGCGTATGATGAGGTGGGCCTGTACGATGAGAAGACCTTCAATATCACCGTGGACCTGATAGCCCCTTACGCGGTCGAGTTCGGGCCCACGGGCGCGGCGCATTGGAACGGGACGCAGATATACCTCTCGTTCTCCGAGGAGGTCTTCGACCTGAGGGTGGAGTTCGAACCCGAGATAACAATTGGATACATCTGGGACCCCCAACCCGGAGATCATTTCCGCTTCAACTACAGCGGGTTCGATCCAGGGGTTACATACAACCTCACGGCTACCTGCCGTGACAGGGCCGGGAACGCAATGACCCCCCTCACCTGGAACTTCACCATCCTTCCAGAGGCGAGCCAGGGCAATATCACGATCTATTATATCATCACAGGCAGGGTCCTGGATGAGAACGGGGAGCCGTTGGTGGGGGTGCAGGTCATACTTGTTGGGGTCAATATTACCCACACGGATGAGAACGGATACTACAACTTCACAGCGGAGCAGGGAACGTATGACATCTACATCAACGTGGAGGGGTTCTTCGATCACAGACAGAACTTCACCACCGGAAATGGCAGTGGGATGGATTTGGACGATATCTTCCTTCGGGAGATCGTGGAGGATGTGGATGACCCCGTCGAGGATGAGCCCAGAAAGACCGAGCTTCCTCTGGTACCCATTGTTGTAGGGGTCATTGGAGGGGGCATCATCGGAATTGGGGTTTACGTCATGAAAAAGAGGGGGGAGAAGACCGAATGGGATTTCGAGGAGGAGGAGGGGGATGAGGATTACGATTTCGAAGAGGAGGAAGAGCAAGAGGATTTCGACGAGGAGTAGGCAAACCATTTAATCGATGTCCATTATCGGCCCACATGCTTCTCCGGGCGGAAGGTGTATCCAGATCATTTGGGCCCAACGATGTTTTGAGGTCCGCCTCCATACAAGTTGACAGCGGGGACAGGATAGCCCTTGTGGGGAGGAATGGGGTTGGAAAGACCACTTTCATCAAGATCCTCATGGGACAGCTGAAGGCAGATACGGGCGACATAAGGCTGAGGACGGACAGGATAGGGTACCTCCCCCAATTTCCCAACATCGACCGCACCTGGACCGTATCCAGGACTGTGGGAACGCCTTATGGAAGGCTCTCCAACCTGAGCGGCAGAATTTCAGATATCGAGAAACAGATGGCACGGTCCGATGGGGATACGGACTGGACAACACTTGGAGAGGAGTATTCAAGGCTCCAGGAGGAGTTTAGAACCTCCGGAGGACACGAGGTGAGCAGCCGGTCCGTGGAGGCGATCGAAAAGGTGGGCCTTGGCGAGTCGTTCTTCGACCGGCCCATCGGAGAGCTCAGCGGAGGGGAGTACACCAAGGTGATGCTGGCGAGGGTCCTCGTGCAGGCGGAGGAGTCGGACATCCTGTTCATGGACGAGCCCACCAGCCATCTCGACATAGAGACGTGTGAGTGGCTGGAGGAGTATCTAGAAAGCTATCAAGGGGGCCTTGTGGTGATCTCACATGACAGGTACTTCATGGACCGGGTGGTCAAAAGGGTCCTGGAACTGGAGGAGGGCGTGACAAGGTCCTTTCAGGGGAATTACTCTGCCTACACAGAGAAGAAGGATATCGAGGTGGAGCGCAGGCTAAAGGAGTGGGATCGGAACCGAATAGAGAGGGACCGCCAGGCCCGAATAATCGAGACGCTCAAGAGGAGAAATAAATATTCCACCGAGATCAAGACCAGGGAAAAGCTCCTGGACAAGACATCGCTTGTGAAGAGACCGCATGAGGCGGCGGAACTGGGAGTGAAGATGGAGAGCGGGAACAAGCATGGAAAGAACGTGATCATGGCCAAGGACCTCAGTGTGAACAGGGGGGAGCGCAATATTTTCAGCGATGTGGAGGTGGACCTCGAGGTCGGGGATAAGCTGGGCATCTACGGCCCCAACGGGGCGGGAAAAACTACGTTGATACAGGCGCTGATAGGGGAGATACCCTCGAAGGGAGACCTCTGGATATCCCCCGGAGCCGACATGGGCTACTTCGCGCAGGGACACGAGACGCTTGATGAGGGGCTCACCGCCGAGGAGCAGATCATGGAGGCGCTGGGAAAGGATGAGAAGCTGAAGGTCAGGAGGCTCCTGGCCAGGTTCCTCCTCAGAGGGGATTGTGTGGAGAGGCCCATCTCCACGCTGTCGGGAGGGGAGAGGGCCAGGGTGGCCATGGCCCTTCTCATAGCGAGGAGGAGAAACCTGCTGATACTGGACGAGCCCACCAACTACCTTGACGTTGCCTCAAGGCAGGCAGTCGAATCCGCCCTGTCCGAATACCCCGGCACGATACTCGTTGTGACCCACGACCGATATTTCCTGGACAACGTTTGCAACAAGGTCGGGGAGATTCGGGACGGCAGGCTGAAAACCTTCAACGGGACCTATTCTCAGGCGAAGGGAAAGTTCGAATCATCCCACATTGCGGAGGCCGTTGCCTATCGTGTGATATCGAAATTCACCGACTGGAACACCAACAAGAAGTACAAGCAGGGGGACCGCATCGTCATCGCCCACGAGGAGAAGGAGAAGTACGAATGGGCCCTTGATGCGGGGAAATTGAAGAGGATCAGGGGCAACGAGAAGAAGAGGATTAGTGATGGTACCCTTTAAATATTGAATTCAATCCTATCGTAATAAAGCAAGAGATTTAAATAATTGAATTCAACCTTCACTCTTATATCAGGGGAATAGCATCTATGATCGGTGATAGATTACCAGGAAGAAGTAAAGGATCAGGGACACAACAGGCACCATCATGGGCCCCGATCCTGATCTCCCTCCTTCTCCTCCTGCAGATTTTCCAACTTGTCACGCCGTTTTCCGTTTCAGCGGAGACCACTATCTCCTCGGAGACCTTTGGCGTCGCCGCATCTGATACCTTCGAGTTTGATGATGAAGATGACCTGCTGTTCATCCACCACTCAGTAGGCTCCAACTGGCTAAACAGCGGCCTCCATACAAGGCTTCTGGAAAAGGAATATGTTGACGAAAGGAACGATATTTATTACAGCGTGTCGGTTTCAAACGTCTCTGGAAGACCCAACTCACTGGGATTTGGCGCAGGAAATTTCACTGATATGAATCATTGGATCTTGTGGTTCAATGATTACCTGGGCACATTAAAGACATTCAGGGCGAGCGATGGTGAGAACAGGATCATCATGTTCAAGAGCTGTTATCCCAACAGCAATGTTTGGGACAATGGGACGGGGGCAGCCAATCCTTTCTCGGGAACAAGGACCATTGCGAACAACCAGGCGATCTACAGGCATCCCAGTGGAGCCAACAACACCTACTCCTTGGGAGGATATGCATACAAGCCACTGGAAGATATATTTGCTGAGAACCCCGACACCCTCTTTATCGCCCTCACACCTCCTCCACTCAATTATGGCCCCCCGGATGCCACCACCGACACCCGGGCCCTCAATGCCCGCTCATTCAACACCTGGCTCCGGGAGGATTGGCTTCCATCCTACAATCGATCCAACCCGGGAGTGAACAACGTGGCGGTATTCGATTTCTTCGATATCCTCGCATATCCATCCAACCACTCCTCGCATCCCAACAGATTGAGATATGAATACGGGGGCGGCACCGGAAACGCACATCCGAATACCGCGGGGAGTGTAGCAGCGACCATTGCATTTGCCAACGGGACGGATAACTTCCTCAATAGCGTGTGGGATAGGTTCAACTCCAGCGCGTTCGATGGTCCCACGGACCTTGAATATACAATGGGCGATGAATTCGTACAGCTGAACTGGTCCGCACCGGAGAGTTCAGGCAGTACGAACCTTACCGGCTACAGGGTCTACAGGGGCAACACTTCAGGTAATAGATCTCTGCTCAAGTCCCTGGGGAACGTTACCGGTTACAACGATACCTCGATCGTGAATGGTGGTCGCTACTTCTACCATATAACTGCTATGTACTCCCAGAATGAAACGGACAACAGCTCTGCAATTGAGGCCTTTGATGACATTAAACCGATCATCAACAACGTCTCCCTGTCCCCAACGCCACAAATGGGTGACAACGTGACCATATCCGTGAACGCCACCGACAACGTGGCGGTTTCAAATGTATCGATCGAATACTGGTACTCAGGAGAAGACCATCAGAACTCAACGCTGAACAACACGATGGGCGGTACATGGAACATTACGCTAACCTTGTCAAATAACCATACGACATTTTACTACAATATCACCGCGACAGATCCAAGCGGTAACCTCGTATTCCGGACGGGAAGCGAGGTCATGGTGGCCGACAATGAAAGGCCATCATTCCATGATGACAGATCGGCGGGAACGGCATATACGGGAGAGGAATATTCCTTCATCATCAATATCACCGACAACATTGGGGTCAACGGTGCGTCGGTGGAATACTGGTACGGGACCGGGTCCCATTACAACTCCAGCATGTCCGAAGATGGGGAGGAGTTCACCCTGAACATCACCGTTGATGATACGCTAGATACTCTCTTTTATGTATTCCATGCAGAGGATATCGCCGGAAACTGGAATAGAACAACACAGAATAATATTACAATAACTGACGATGACCAACCATCATTTGGAACGGA
>JAGLEG010000213.1 GCA_023145185.1 Thermoplasmata archaeon | reverse complement strand
GGCTCCAGGAGCTGTCGATGAAGCCCGTTATCGACCCCGTCATGAACATCCTGGCCGTTCATCATCACGATCCGATATCCGTTCAGGAGAGGATGAGGGAGTATGGATGGTTCATATCGAGGATGGAGGATCCCAAAGCCCTCCGCTTCGTGATCATGCCCCAGGTGTTCAGGGGGGCGCTGGACGATATGCTCGGCGATCTTGAGAGGGTGTTGAAAGCCGTTTAACCCTACTGTTTCTTCTCCCACTTCTCCAGTTCAAGGACCTCGGAAAGGGTGGAACCCCTCTTGATCTCCTCCCGGATCCTCCTCTCCCTCTCATTGATATCCAGGGCCCTGTTGGCTATCTCCACCGCCCTCTCTTTCGGGATGACCATAATGCCTGAATCGTCGGCGATTATCCAGTCTCCCGGATGGACCTCCATGCCGCCGCATTCCACGTCCACCTGGAGCTCTCCGAACCCTTTCGGCTCCCCCGCGTTGGGAGCCTTTGACCTGCTGAAGACCGGGAATCCCATATCGAGTATATCATCGATATCACGGGCGGGTCCGTCCAGGATCACCCCTGCGATCCCGCGGGCCTTGCAGGACCACGTGGCCAGCTCGCCCCAGGGGGAGATGTGCCTAGACCCCGCATCTATGACGATGATGTCGCCTGGTGCGGCCTTCTCTATGGCCTCAACGGTCTTGGCCCAGTCGCCGTCTATGGTCCTGCACGTATATGCCGGTCCAACGCACTTTAACCCGGGCCCCACGGGGGTTATGCCTACCATGGCACCTTTCCGGTGCATGGCATCCGCCACGTTGGGCGCAGACACCTTCAAAAGGGCCTCCCGGATCCCATCGTGATCGGAGCACCTTTTGTATCTCTTCGAAGCTATCGCCTTCCTCGTTTCCATGGACTCCTTGATGGTCCTGGAGGCCTCCTCCACGTCAGGGCTCTTGGTGATGGCCCCACCTACGATTATGATGGATGCGCCCATCTCCACCAGGAGAGGGGCGGTCTCGGAGGTAATGCCTCCTGCTACGGCCAGCGGCAGGTCGACCTTCTCAATAAGCTCTTTGATATGTTCGGGGATGCTCTTTCCCATCATCTGATCGTCGATGGAGAGGTGAACGCATAGGAGATCCACTCCCATCTCCTCTACCTCCCGGGCACGTTGGATCAGGTCTGGCGAGCCCAGCAGGTCCACCATGATACTGCAGCCGTACTTCCTGCCGGAGCGGACCGCCTCCCGGATCGTTCCGTCTTCGGCGGCGCCCATGACCGTATTGATATTTCCTCCAGCCCTTGCAACGATCTCCGTCTCGAAGCCCCCGGTGTCCATGGTCTTCATGTCTGCCACTATGGTCTTTTCCGGAAAGAGGGCCCGAAGCTCCCGGATCACCTCGACCCCCTCGCTCTTCAACAGGGGTGTGCCGACCTCCAACCAGTCGATGCCCCCCGCGACCGCCTCCCTGGCGATCTGGACAGCCCTTCTGGAGTGCATTAGATCGAGTGCGACCTGAAGAACGGGGTATTCATTATCCATGGACGGAAAAAACGACAGGTTGTATATCAATCCATCCCTGCATTCCGGTAACCTGTCCACGATCTAGGTCGGGTTTTTCCTCAATATATATAAGAACCATAATGCATTAAT
>JAGLEG010000212.1 GCA_023145185.1 Thermoplasmata archaeon | reverse complement strand
CTTCTGGATAGTCAATCCGCTGGTCCCCTCCGACCCCAACGACGATCCCGACAGAGATGGTCTGACCAACTGGGAGGGATACGAGAACGGCACCGATCCCCTGAACTGGGATTCGGATGACGACGGTATGCCGGACGGATGGGAGCTTTCAGACGAGAACAGAGGCAGCCCCGTGTGGAACCCCGAGAAGAAGTCCTGGGGATACGTGTTGAACCCGCTTTCACCAGCTGATAATCCGGACTGGTGTCTGGATGCGGACCACGACGGTATCTGGTACGATCTTTACACCCAGTCGGCCCCGGGAGAGTACGAATATGTATCGTACTATTTCCCCTGGATCAACCTCTACGAGTACCAGTATGGATATGATCTGGACGGAGATGGGATAAACGATATCACCACCTCTCCGGCACCGTGGATACTCGAATCCGGCGACAGGGGTGGTTACGACTCCGACACCGACTCGATGTGCGACGGCTGGGAGGTATGGGTTACAGATTACGTGGGCAACGTATCAGATCCGCAGCCGTTCGAGGACAACGATACCCTTCCCAAGGGATGGGAGGAGCTGTTCAACGGTTCGATGTGGAACGATCCCCTCTGCTACATATACGAGTCACAGAGGAACGGATCCTGGGACCCATGGGCAAATTCCGAGGATATGGCCCAGGAGGGCAGAAGGACCTTTGTACCGGCTGGTATCAAGCCAGGTGCGATGAACCCCGGACATTTCCTTGGATCTCTCTGGTCAGATAAAAAGGACACCAATATGGATGGTGTCAACGACGACAAGGATAACAAGGATGAGGATTCCGCCACAAATCACGAGGAGTACCTCGGCCATACAGATCCCACCGATGGGTTCCACTATCCTGGGGCTCCGGGCATCCCCGCACTCCAGTCGGGACCGCGGAGGACCTCTGTCGAGCCTCTCGTTGATGAGCCCAAGGAGGAGAATGCCGGGACACAGCCAGTTGAGCGGATCGAGGATAAGGAGATCTCACAAGATGAGATCGAGAAGTTGGAGATCGTAAGGAGCTCTCCCTTCGAGGTCCAGATAGAGATCAAGAAAAAGATATAATGTAGAATATATCAAAAAGTAGAACGACGGGAGCATCGAGAGGTGCTCCTTTTTTTAATTTAAGAGCTAAGCTACATTAAGCCTAAATTAAAACCCAGAACAATTGGCTGTGTGATTTTTATCAATTGTTCGGGGCTATGAAAACTATATGTTTGATTAATGTTCAAGTTTTCATACCACCTGACTAATCTCAGATTAGTCAAAGATGTTCCTGCTTAAGAGGTAAGCAATATTTCAG
>JAGLEG010000211.1 GCA_023145185.1 Thermoplasmata archaeon | reverse complement strand
TGGGCAAGAAGGATTGGCCCGATATGCCCAAGGCCGCAAGACCCAAGACCACAAAGAGGAAGAAGGGGCCCGGATACGAGAAAACATGGGGCCAGGACCAATCATTCAAGCAGAAGTGGACCCAGCCCGAACCCGTAAAAGAGATCATCACACCGGGCGCTTCCACCAGGGGTCACGATCAATACAGGATGGGGGCACAGAGAAAGGACCTGCAGATCAGCAAGAAAGATCGAAAAGATGCCTATACCTATAACGAGTACGCCCTGGCCCTCATGTCGGATGGGGACTTCAAGCGGTCGCTCTCTTATTTCGAGAGGGCGAGGACCCTGGACCCCAACGAGGATATCTACCGGGTGAACCTCGAGAGATGTCAGGAGTGGCTAAGATCGAAGAGAGGGGGTAATTGATCATGATGGAGTGGATATTCTGGGTCTATATCGCCCTTGGGATCGCGGGCCTTGCCGTCCTTCTCGTGATGATGATCTTTGGCGGGTTGGACTTTGGATTTGATGGGGTTGACATCGATATGGGGGATATCGATTTCGATCTGGGGGACATGGATGCTGGCGGCGGTGTCGGCCTTCCCCTCCTGCTGAGCTTCATATCCGCCTTTGGATGGTTTGGCGCTATCCTCACGTACATGAAGGTCAACATAGTCCTGACCCCGATCATATCGATCGGCGCCGCACTGGGGATCTCCCTTATCCTCTTCCTTCTCACCCGATATTTCCTGAAACATTTCTCCTCGGATTCCACGGTCAGGTTCAGGAGCCTGATCGGTAAGAGCGGGTCGGTCTCGGTTGTGATAAGGCCGGGTGAGGAGGGTCAGATCGTCGTGTTCACGGAACAGAGGGGGAGGACAATAGTACCCGCTGTTTCCGATAAGAGGATACCCACCAACGCCGAGGTGGTGATCATCGGTAAGATCGGTGATGCTGTCAAGGTAATGGGTAAGAGGGAGTGGGAGCTGCAGAGAGCAAAGAGCAAAAGAAAAGGGGATCGACCAGAGCGTAAGGATAAAAATTGAGTTTAATAAATGAGGTGTTTAAATATGGCAATAGGTACTGGTTTGGGACTTGCACTCGCCTTTGGAGGGTTGGCAGTCCTGTTTATAATTATTGTGGGTATAGTATATGCGGCCCGTTATCAGAGGGTCCCTCCGGATCAGGCGATGGTGATCTACGGCAGCAGGACCAAGAAAGGAACGAGGGGTTATAGCGTCGTGTCAGGTGGAGGAAAGTTCATCCTGCCGGTCCTTCAGGGATTCTCGTTCCTCCCGCTTGATGTGAGGACGCTGGATATCGCCGTGACGGATATCGTCACCGATGTGGTGACATCGGGCGCCAAGATCAACATCAAGGCGGTCACGCAGGTCAAGATAGCCTCGGATGAGGCATCACTTTACACGGCCTCGGAGCAGCTGCTCCACAAGTCGAATACCGAGATCAACGAGATCGCACAAAAGACACTGGAGGGCCACGTCAGGGGCTTCTGCGCCACAATGACCATCGAGGCGATCAACTCCGACAGGGATGCCGTGGCATCCCGCGTTCAGTCACAGGCGGCAAAGGACCTGCGAAACATGGGCATCGAGATCCGCTCCTTTGTCATCAAAGAGATCGAGGACCAGTACGGTTACGTGGATGCCCTTGGTAGAAGAAGGACGGCCGAGGTCAAGAGGGACGCAAGGATAGGTGAGGCGATCGCCAACAAGGAGGCGACCATCAAGGAGGCCGAGTCCGCAAGGGAGGCAGAGAAGGCCAATGCGGAGGCGGAGGGCCGGGTGGCCGTGTTCCACAAGGAGAGGGACATCACCAAGCAGAATGCGGAGGCCGTGGTGGAGATCGCCAAGGCCAACAGGGAGATCGCCTTCGACCTTCAGGACAAGAAGAGGCGGCAGGAGCTGGTGAGGGAGCAGATCCAGATAGAGATCGAGGAGAAGGTGAAGAGGATCGAGCTTCAGGAGAGGGAGATCGATAGGAAGACCAAGGAGCAGGAGGCCTCACAGGTCGTACCTGCCAGGGCTGCGGCCGACTCCAAGATCGCGGAGGCCGACGGTGAACGCGGGCGGATAGAGAGGATAGCCGAGGCCGAGAAGGTCCAGCTGGAAAAGCTGGCTGAAGGTCAGGCTGCAAAGATCCGCCAGGAAGGTACCGCCGAGGCTGACATCATCAAGATGAAAGGGGAGGCCGAGGCCGCTGCGATAAAGGCGAAAGGCCTTGCAGAGGCCGAGGCGATGGAGAAGAAGGCAGCAGCATGGCACAAATACGGCGATGCGGCGGTTACCCAGATGGTCATCGATCAGCTGCCTGCGATAGTGCAGGCTGCGGCATCGTCCGTGGAGGGCGTCGACAAGATCATAGTCATGGGGGACAAGGGGCCCTCGGGCCTGGTCAGCAACACCGTTGACATCGCGGCGCAGATGCCCGCTCTGGTGGAATCGCTAACAGGCGTCGACGTGACAAAGCTGATAAGGAACGTAGTCCAGGAAGGGCCTGGAGATGTCATCGAGATGTCCGATGGTAAGAGTTGAGAAGGGTACGAGAGGGGGCATGGTTCCCCCTCTACCCACTGTAGGTGAGGAGACGATGGTCGAGGATCTGATGGAGGGATTGGACCGGGCGGTAGCTGTCTGTCTGGTCGAGCCCTCTTCCGCCGCCGCTCTCTCCATGATCCGCGAGGCCAGAAAGGTGACACTCCACACCTCTGTAACATCGGATGAGGGCCTGCTCAAGGAGGCGACAGGGTTCCATTCGGACTGCCTGATGCTTCACGGATCGATCCTGATACTCGAGTCGGACCCGGAGATCGTCAAGAGGAACGTGATAGCACGTGCCATTTCCGGGATATTTCCCGTTCTGAACACCATAGAGGAGTTCAGGTCCATGGAGGACAGGTCCCACTGGGACCTCATGTTGGACGGGATCGGCATCCTCGCCGAGCTGTCCCAGGCGACGCAGTACCTGGAGGCCACCAGGATGACTGCGAACGCCCACTCCGAGACCGCGCTCGTCACGGTGGAGGAGAGGCTGGTGGTGCTTGCGCGCAGGGGTGCGGGAGACATCGACAGCAAGATCTCGGCTATAGAGGATTTCCTTGACGACGTCAGAAGGTTGAACCTGGGCCCCGGGGAGAAACCCCTGATAACCTTCATGATGTGGACCTTCATATCCGTCCTGTCCTACAGGAGATTGAAGGACCTGTTGTAGGGAATACGAGCATATTCGGCCCAGGCGACGGTCGATCCACGTCAGATATGTTTGGCGATAGATTAATATAAACATCATAATTCGGGATACTGTGGGTACAATTCCCGGATGAGGTTATTAAATGGATTTCATGGATTTTATCGAATTCAAGCTTCCCCTGCTCGGGGTCACGGTGTTTCAGATCCTTTCGGCCCTGCTGATCCTCTTTATAGGGATAATGGTCACCAAGGTGTTAGTATCAATGATGAAGAGGGGATTGGTCAAGGGAAAGATGCCCAAGATCATGGCAGATTTTCTCAGCAAGTTCGTATCGGCCATCCTCTACGTCGTCGTGTTCATGTTCGCACTTGGAACCCTTGGTGTCCAGGTGGGCTCCGTGTTCATAGGCCTGTCCGCGGGGCTGGGTCTGATAATCGCATTCGGCATGCAGGATACTCTGAACAACATGTTCTCCGGGGTGTGGATCGCAACCCTCAGGCCGATCAAGATGGATGAGGTGGTTGAGATCGCAGGCCTGAAGGGGAAGATCTCCGGGCTGAGCGTGATGTCCACGGAGATCATCACCCCCGATAACACCTATATAACCATCCCGAACAAGCAGGTATGGGGCTCGCCCATCGTCAACGATACGCGGATGCCGACCAGAAGGGTCGACGTGAACGTCGGTGTGGCATATGGCTCCAGGCTGGATGAGGCGATCAAGGCTGGAATGGCCCTCATGCGCAAGAACAAGATGGTCCGGAAGGACCCGGCGCCGGACGTGGTCGTCACGGAACTTGCGGACTCTGCCATCACCCTTCAGTTCAGGGCCTGGACAAAGACGGAGAACTACTGGCCTCTGAAGGGATGGCTGACAAAGAAGATACCAGAGGAGTTCGGAAGGAAAGGAATAGAGATCCCCTTCCCACAGCTCGACATCCATATGGACCGGCAGTGAATGCCGGCCCATGATGGAGGTCTTGAAAAGGGTTAATTACCGTATCTTTATTACCCTATCCGCTCAATAATATAATTGGAAGGTGAAATGAATGGACCCGATCCTTGAGGGGCTCAAGCCCGAACTGCTGTGGAAACATTTCGATGCGATCACCAAGATCCCCCGCTGCTCGAAAGAGGAGGAGGAGATCTGCCTGTATATCGTCGACTTTGCGAAAGGCCTCGGCCTGGATATTAAGCGGGACGATGCTGGTAATATCGTTGTCAAGAAGCCCGGGACGCCCGGCCACGAGAACGCGCCGACGATCGTCCTCCAGGGACACGTGGACATGGTCTGCGAGAAGAACAGGGGTGTGGATCATGATTTCTGCAAGGACCCCCTCAAGCTCAGGATGGAGGGCGAGTACCTCTACGCCACGGGGACCACGCTGGGAGCCGATAACGGAGTGGGCGTGGCCGCCGCCCTGGCGGTTCTGGAGGATAGCAACATAGTGCACGGCCCCATAGAGGCGCTGTTCACCGTGGACGAGGAGACCGGGCTGACTGGAGCATTCGCACTCAGCGAGGATATGCTCGAGGGCAGGCACATGATCAACCTGGACACCGAGGAGGAGAGGGCCCTCTATGTGGGGTGCGCCGGAGGCGGGGAGTCTGACGTGCGGATGCCCCTGACCTGGGAGAAGCCCGCGGGATCGGCGATATACATCAACTTCTCCGGCATGAAGGGAGGCCACTCCGGTGTTGACATACATCTGGAGAGGGCCAACGCGGTGAAGCTGATGGCGAGGATGCTCTGGAAGGCCGCGAAGGAACACGACCTTGGGATAGGGGACTTCACCGGAGGCGACAAGCACAACGCGATCCCCAGGGAGGCGGAGGCCGTTGTTGTATCCGGCGGTGACATTGAAGGTATCAAGACGATCATAATGAAGGCTTTCGAGGAGATCAAGTTCGAGTACAGGACCAGGGAGCCCGACATGGCCATCACCATCGAGGGTCGCTCCCTGCCCGAGAAGGCGATCACCCAGGAGGATTCCAGGAGGCTCCTCCATCTGGTGGTATCGCTTCCCCACGGCATGTTCAGGTGGAGCCCGGATATCCCGGGCCTGGTGGAGACCTCCACCTCGATGGCCAAGATAAGGACCGAGGAGAAGATGTTCGTGCAGCTTGCCTGCAGGTCATCATCCGGCACGCAGCTGGAGGCCCTGAGGGACCATGTCGAGGCCATAGCCGTGCTTGCGGGCGCAACCGCCGAGAGGGGACAGGCGTATCCAGGCTGGCTTCCCAACCTGGATTCAAAGGTCCTTGCGGTCATGAAGGAGTGCGCCAGGGAGCTGTGGAGCATAGAGCCCGAGGTGAAGGCGATCCATGCGGGACTTGAGACCGGCATAATCGGGGAGAAGTTCCCTGGAATGGACATGGCCTCCATGGGGCCCCAGATCGAGTTCCCCCACTCGCCTGACGAGAGGGTGAAGGTGGACTCCGTTGGAGATTTCTACGACCTGCTGGTACTGGCCCTTGAGAAGCTCGCCTGAGCGTTTTGAAGGATGCCCCCTCGGGCATCCTTTTATACTTTTTTCACCTACGTGAGAGCGATGGCGCCGTTCATCGTTATCGAGGGTATAGACGGGTCCGGGAAAGGAACCCAGGCAGAGCTTCTCAGGAAGAGGCTCGAGGGGGGCGGTGTGGATGTAGCGCTTACCTTCGAGCCGACCAGAGGCCCCATCGGAAGGATCATAAGGGATCACATGAAGGACCCCTTCCTGGATGACAGGACCCTTGCACTCCTGTTTGCTGCGGACCGGATCGAGCACATTGAAAAGGAGGTGTCTCCCGCCCTTTCCGAGGGCAGGACCGTGATATCCGACAGGTACGCCTACTCCTCCATAGCATATCAGGGGCAGACCGTGGACCCCGACTGGGTGGGGGTGGTAAACTCGGATGCACTCAGACCTGACCTCGTGGTGGTCCTGGATATGGGTTCCTCCGAGGTAAGGGGGAGGATAGAGGGTAGGGGGACGGTGGATTGTTTCGAGGAGGACCTCTCATTCCTGGAAGGGGTGAGGGACATGTTCCTCTCCATGTCGGGGGGAGATCACCTGCCGGAGAACCTCATGACCAGGTTCCTCGTCCTGGATGCGACGGAGGATCCCGAAAAGATATCTGATGTTATTTGGAAGAGTGTGACCTCCATTTCTTCCCCGTGAAGGTAAGGGCGGAAAGGGCCTTGCGGGGATAACGTATGGATAGATCTGTGGGAAGGAAAAAAATCTCAGCCCTTTCCGTCCATGTGTAATTATCTACCTTTTGTATATATACTGATATTGGTACACTTTTTCCTCTCAAAGTTGGAGGATGAGGGGGCCAAGGATTAGAAATTGGCAGGTATCGCCCCCCCATCATGATGATCCCTTTCGGCCGATACCATCCTAACTTTGACATACGAGTATGACGAGTGTCAAAGTGAGGCTTCTCCCAACGTTGACAGGCTGGGATCATATTCGATCCGTCAAAGTTGGGATACCATTGGAATGATACGCGGTGATGCACTGGATATGTCCATGGCCGAAAGGGTCACCACGCTATTCTATTCCGGGGATGACTATATTACCTTATTCTTGTCATGAGAACGATCGATACAAACGTGGTACGGAGCGGTTTCCCCATCGGGACCGGGATCGTCCCGGGGGAAAGGTATATGTCCGATACCATTGGATAACTATCCGGGACCGCACATGTGCTTTTTGATATCACTCGTAAAGGAGAGGGAGTACCTTGAGGAGAGGTTCGGCCCACTTGAGAGCAGGGTGGAGCACTACGACCCGATCTACCACTCCTCAGCATTCTCGCTCCCCTCCCACCCCGTGATCACGCTTGAGGATAATGTGGTATTGAGGTCCCTTAGGTGGGGGCTCATTCCCCATTGGGTAAAGGATGGGGAGAAGGCCCAGAATATCAGGTTCAAGACGTTGAACGCACGGGCGGAAACTCTCCTTGAGAAACCCTCTTTCAACTCCTCCTTTCGAGAGAGGCGTTGTATAGTGCCCGTTGAAGGTTTCTTCGAGTGGAGGGAGGTGGGACAGAAGAAGTACCCCTACCACATCAGGATGAAGGACAGGGAGGCTTTCGCCATCGCAGGCATTTGGGATCGGTGGGGGGACCCATCCGTCGAAATGGACACCTTCTCGCTGATCACCACCTCCGCGAATCCCCTCCTTGCGATGATCCACAATACCAAACTTCGGATGCCGGCTATATTGCGGAGGGAGGATGAGAGGAGGTGGCTGGACCCGTCGATCGATAATGATGAATTGATGGGAATGCTGGAGCCAATGGACGACACTGGGATGGAGGCCTATACCGTCTCTCGATTGGTCTCCAGCAGGGAGAAGGATACGGACGTGCCGGAGGTTTTGGAACCCCATAAATACCCGGAGCTCTCTTTCACGAACCAAAAATTATTCTAACAGAAACGGTAAGCGGAGAGGGAGAAATTCGAGTCGCTATGGGAAAGGCGATCCCTCTCCGCAAAAAAACATGGATTTTGGTATATAAACTAATATTGGTACGGAGTTTTCACTTAAGAGTGAATCCTTATGCCAGCCTAAGTGAAAACCCCGAAAAATCTCTGATTTTTCCAGGGTTTTTCATTTAAGAGTTAAGCGATATCTCAGCCTAAATGAAAAACCGGAAAAATCTTTGATTTTTCCAGGGTTTTCCTGTTTAAGAGGTAATCGTTATTTCATCCTAACAGGAATATAAACTTAAGAGTGAATCCTTATG
>JAGLEG010000210.1 GCA_023145185.1 Thermoplasmata archaeon | reverse complement strand
CCGCGAAACTTGCCCCTCCTGAAAGCCTCCCTGCCCTAGTTGCCAATAACTCCACATCTTCCCCGCCCTCATCTCCCTCTATCTCGGGGATGAAGTTTACGGTGGCGAATGCCGTCAAAATAAACAACATCGTGGTGGCCATGGTCAACAGGTAGTTCTTTTTTCCAAACCTTGAAAAAACGTCCATTTACTTCACCTCTAAATCTGATTCTGGTGGACACCTGATAGATACTGGCATCAAACGTCCTTACTGTGCACATATCCTTTGAACATTACATTATAAAACAGTAATGGTATAAAATTTTCATAATATATATATATCTGACCGTTCTAATAGTAAAGTATTTATAAGTGAAAATTTAATTTATCCTGCGGATCTGGCATTCTCCCCAGTTTTCTTCTTATCTTCTTCATCTTCCTCAGGTCCTTTTTAAAGGTCGGATAGAAACGCAGGAACATATCGGAGAGGAAGATGAACGGTACTGTATATGTCTTGATATACGAACTGCCTGCGGGCCTGTCGAAATGGTTGATGGGGATCTCGGTCATGGACGCTCCGGCCATGTAGGCAATGGGCAGGATGAAGCGGTGGATCCCTCTGTATCCCGAGGGGTCGAACTTCATCTTGAGGGCGAGCTCTCTCTGAAAAGCCTTGAACCCCGAGTTCTGGTCCCTGATATCCATTCCGAAGAGGCCAGATATGAACAGCCGGTTGTACGTTCGGGATTGGAACCTCCTCCATGAGTTATCGGCCCGCTTGTTCCTCCACCCGGAAACGACGTCCCATCCCTCCTCCATTTTCTCGAGGAATGCCGGGATCTCATTAGCATCGTACTGTCGATCCCCATCCATAATTATGACGATCTCGCCCTTTGCATACTCGAAACCGTGGCGTATGGTCCACGCGCGGTTCCAGTTGTCCGTTGGATGGCCGTTCTCCGGGTCCGCACGGTGATGGAACGTCCTTACGTTCTCGTACTTCTCCGAAAGTTGATCGCATATCTCGGAACTGCCGTCCACTGACCCATCATCCCCCAGGAGGACCTCTCCGTCTATATCACGCGTCCTGTAAACCTCAAGGATATCCTCCGTGAGCGGGATGATATTCTCCTTCTCGTTGTAGATCAGCAGTACTGTGGTTACTTCAGGCAAGTCGATCATTTCCCCCCTTTTTCCTTATTTGTCTCGTGCTCCTGCTCTTTAGATATCCAAGGGATATCAACCCCAGCGGAATGGAGAGCCAGATGGACGTCGCCACCGCGATGAAGGAGGCGGAGAACGATAGATTTCCCTCTCCGGTGATTATCTTCAGAACAGAGGTGCCGCCGAGCACGTTCCCGGCTCCGTAGGGTATCAAGAATCCGAGTATATTTGCCACGCCGATCGTTGCCACCGCCCCGATGAAAGGTATATGATATCCTCCCGGGAGGGCAAGGACGACCAGGTACAATCTCAACGCCTCGTTGATCCATATCGCACAGGTCAACAGGATAACCGCTGTCGACATCCCCCTGTTCCTTCTCAGGTTCTGGAGGGCTTTTCTAAACCTTTCACCTGATCCCTCTACCCTATTGACGGCCTTATCGCCCAGTTTCCTGGCTTTCCCGAAGGGGATCTTCGAAACGAACGATCCTGCGAGAGATATCATGGTCAACATCACCCTTTTATTGACCATCATCAGGATCGCACCGATGATAACGACCCCGCCCAAACCCACACCCAGACCCATGCTGATGACGCCGTTCCCACCCAGGGTGTGGAAAAGGTAGATCATTCCGATCATTGAGGCGGTGATGATCGTGAGCATGTCAAGTGATTTCTCCGCGAAGATCGAAGCCACACCAAGGGATAACCTGGTTCCAGTATGCTCTCTCAAGAAATAGGCCCTCACTGGTTCGCCCCCTACCTTTCCAGGCGTGGAGTTGTTCAGTGCCAGGGAAGCAAGGAAGATGGGAAAGGTGATGAACCCCCTTTTCTTCGCCCCGATGCCCCTGAGTATCGCAGACCACCTGAGCGCTTTGATCGAGGTGTTCGCCAGATACAGGAAAAGGATGAGGCCAAGGAGCATCAGGTCGATGTTCCTCATCCTATCCAACGTATTGGTCACATCGGCATTGAGTGCCAGAGCCCCAATGAGAAACAGGCCAAGTCCGATATACAGGAGGTCTTTCCAGGATACCTTGTTCATTGATCTCTCCCTCATTTTCTTTCAGGCAGGGGCATGCCGATGGACCAGTATTCAATGTCGCCAAGGTCCTTGCGGGATATGCTCCTCCGTCCGTCAATTACGGCCTTCAACCCTCCATGGGAATGCCAATCAAGGCCTCTGAACTGGGGCCATTCGGTCATCAGGATCAGGAGATCTCCCCAGTTGACCGCGTCCTGGGGGTCGTTGAAATAGGTGATGTCAGGCATTATCTCTCTGAAGTTGTCCATGGCCTGTGGGTCAGTAGCGCACACAATGGCCCCGTTCTCCAGCAGCCCCTCGATCACCGGCAGGGACCTGGTCTCCCTGATATCATCGGTGTCCGGCTTGAACGCCAGGCCCAGTACAGAGACCTTCAACCCGCGCAAGGGGTCAACCATGGTCCGGGCGACCTCGATGAGATGTTTTGGTTGGATGTCGTTGTTCTCCATTACCCCGTCCAGCAGGGGCGTCATGATACCGTTTTTGCTGGCAAGGTGGATCAATGCAGATACATCCTTGGGGAAACAGGAGCCCCCGAAGCCGGCACCTGCGCGGAGGAATTGCGGTGATATCCTCGAATCCGCGCCTACCCCCTCCATGACCTCGTACACATCGACGCCAACTTTCTCGCATACCCTGGCGACCTCGTTGGCGAAGGATATCTTGGCCGCAAGGAGGGAGTTGGACGAGTATTTGATCATCTCGGCGGTCGTCGGTGTTGTTCTGATGATGTGGGAATCAAGCGGGCTGAACAGCTCCTCCAGTGTACTATATGACCTATCGTCAAAGGCCCCGATCACAACCCTGTCGGGGTTCATAGAGTCCTGCATAGCTTGACCTTCCCTCAGGAACTCGGGGCACATCGCCAATCCGAACCCCTCCCCCGCTCTCTTTCCCGAGAACTTCTCTATCTTTTCCCGCACCAGGCCGACAGTGGTCCCAGGGATGACCGTTGATTTCGTGATCACCGTGTGAAATGGCTCCTTTTCGAGCAGGGCTCTTCCGATCTCCTCGGAAGCGGATCCGACGAATTGGTTGTCCATGCTCCCATCGGGCAGGGAAGGGGTACCAACTGCTATGAAGGTCATATCGGTGGAGAGTACGGCCTGTTTCAGGTCCATGGATGTTGAGATCATGCCGGACCCAATATGTTTCTTGATCAGCTCCTCCACCCCGGGCTCGTAGAATGGGGCCTTTCCTCCCTCTATGGTCTCCAGCTTCTCTGTGATAACATCTACAAGGATCACTCGGTTCCCAAGCTCTGCAAGTGCCAATCCCGTGGTCAGCCCCACATACCCTGTACCAACTATGGAAACGTTCACTGATATCCCTCGATGGGCCCATATGTGGTCAATATATTTGAATTGACTAGCCTGCCCTCAATAAAAAGCCAATGATACATATCCCACAGCGCTGTGGGAGGCTTGAACGTCATAGCTTGTCGTGTATGATAACAGCCTGCTTTTTCTCCCGCCCAGATCCTTTACAGCTGTGATCATTGCGGCTATCGGGCCCATTCCGCAGGCGGTGACCCCGAGCTCACTGCGGATCCTGAATGCCCCTTTCAGATCCCATTTCAGCAGTTTTTCGATCACCGGAATATCGATGGACCGGGCATATTCTCCGGCGTTCATGCCTTCTGGCACCGGTACACCGTAGTTGCGCCCGCAGTGGGTCATGTCCGAGGATGCGATCACGGAGACAGTTCGATCACTGCCCTGGATGGCCCGGGCGATATTTTTACCCACCTTCTGGGATATATCCAAAGACTGATCGAGCATCTCGATGCCCACCATCTTAACGTTTGGATCAAGGTATTGGAGGAATGGAACCTGGACCTCAAGGGAATGTTCCTGCTGGTGGGCGCTCTCATCGATCTCCAGTCCAAGTTCCCTGGCCAGCTCCGTATCGCATTGGATGGTTCCCATTGGCATCTTCCAATCCTCGGTAGAGACCGAGATCGGTGCACCCCATCCGTGGTGGTTTGGCCCAAGAACTATCACGGTCTCCGGCAACCCTCCTCTGTTGAGCTCTGCGAACCCGAAAGCCGCCGTTTGCCCGGAATATGTGTATCCGGCATGGGGGCTGACCAACCCCAGGGTTCTCTCCCCTCCTGTGTCATCTCTTTTAAGGGGTCCCGGCCCCATTTTGAAACAGTTGGTTAGATCACTTACAAGCAGGCTCTTCCTCGCCGGATAGAACATGCCAGCTACCGCTGGTTCACGCATGGTTATGAATGCCACCATTCCGACTTAACATTTTCTAGAGTGTGGCCTCGAAGTCCTTCATGTCCACCTGGAAATCGGAGTCGTTCTCTATGTCTCCTCTCTCCTTGAGGACCTCACGCGCAAGCAGCCAATATACAACGGCCAGAGATCGTCTGCCCTTGTTGTTTGCGGGTATGACCAGGTCGACGAACTTCGTCTCGTTATTAGCATCGCACAATCCCACTATTGGGACATTTGAGCTAACCGCCTCTTTCAGGGCCTGTTGATCGGCTGCAGGGTCTGTCACTATCAGGATCCTGGGCTCCATGTAAACATCCAGGGAGGGGTTGGTCAAGGTTCCCGGTATGAACCTTCCGGGAAACGCACTGCACTTGATGTTATTCGAGAACTCCCTCACCGGCTTCTGACCGTACTGTCTAGCGGAGACGACGAGAACTTCCTCGGGCTTGAATTTGGAGATCATCCTGGCCGCGACCCTGATCCTCTCGTCGGTCTTTTTGATGTCAAGAACATAGAGGCCGTCCGATCTGACCTTGAATATAAAGTCCTTCATGTCCGCGCTCTTTTGCTGGGTGCCAATGTGAACGCCTGATGTAAGGTAAACGTCCTCTTCGATGAGCAGGTTGCTGGCATTTTGATCATCGGTCATGGAATCATCTCCTCCTCTTGACGGCTATCGGGATCAGGCCCTGGTCGTATTCACTCTGGGCTGCTGACAGTGGGTCCGTGATGTTCGATCCCGCTGTTGGCGGGGCGCCCATACTGATCTGCAGGGTGCGTGCCCCAAGGATCCTTGCCTTTTCGAAACGAGTGGTCATCTGGTCATCCCTTTCCATGCCATCACTATATACGGGGCAGTAGGAAGAGGTGTAAACTGGTATCCAATATAAACCTTATGGGGCGGTAAGGACCTCATTCATGGATCCCATCCTGTATCCCTTTGGGTCCAGCAGTAACCTGACCTCGGGGTCCATCTCGTTGAGCTCGTCCCACATCTCCAATGCTCTCATGACATCGTCGACCTCCAGGACGGCGATCATCTCACCGGAGGTGGTCTCATGAAGCCTGACCCTAACGGTCCTGAAACCATTTCCCCTGACGATGTTCTCCATTTGGTCTATCTTCTTTAGCTTAAGGGATGTGATCGTCTGGCGGTAGGGGATCCTCGAGGCGAGGCATGGAGATGGTGCCTTCCCGGCGGATGAGAGTCCAAGGCCATTCAGCAATTCCATCACATCTTTTTTTCGAAGGCCTGTTTCAATGAGGGGATGTTTGATACCCAGCTTATCCGCTACCCTGTGCCCTGGCCTGTAGTCTGAAAGGTCGTCTATGACGGCACCGTCAGCGATCTCCGCGATGCCAGAGCTTCTGGCATGTTCGATCACCTCTTTCATCAACACAGCCTTGCAGATCCCGCATCTATCTGGTGGATTGCCGCTGAAACTCAGGTCATCGAGTATGTCCACATTCAATGTTATCGCCCTGATACCGATCTCCCTCGCCAGCTTTTCAGCATCCTCAGAATCACGTTTTGGCACCGTCTGGGAGGAGACGTGAACGGCCTGGGAATCCTCTCCCAGGGCGGCATACGCTGCGTAGGCGACAAGTGAGCTGTCCGCTCCCCCTGAAAATGCCACTGCCACAGAGCCGTACCCATTCAGAACGGCTATCAATCCATCGAGCCTTTTATCGTTGGACATATTGGAACTCCGGTGGGTTCTGGTAATGATAGGTTTTTATATATTATGTTGATGCCTCAACCATGAAGGCCGGATCAGTGATATACTCCCACTGCGGATCATGTGAGGAAGAGACTCCACACCGGATACTCAAGGGGGCCAGGGGCCAGAGCCCGGACAAGGGGTTCAGCGGAACGGTCCAGTGTCAAACGTGCAAGGCCGTACATCACGTGGAGATACCCGTTGAGATCCCGTGTATGGTGCCCATGGTGCTGTCCGAGGGTGAGAACTCGAGGAGGGTGAAGATCCAGTTCGTCCGTGATGAGGGTATCATGATAGACGATGAGATATTCTTCGAGGACCATAATATTCTCATAACCTCCATAGAAGCCAAGGGAAAGAGGGTAAAGAGGGGACTGGCCAGAGACATCACAAACCTCTGGGCGGTCGTATTCGATACCGTGAAGGTTAAAGTGGCCATTGTCAAGGGATCCACGACGATCCCTGAGGTAATGGAGACCGTTCCTGAAGAGGAGTTCGCCGTTGGTGACCTGCTAGAGTTCGGCAGGAAAAAGGTAGTTATCACCAAGATAAAGACCACAAGTAAAATGGTGTATCGTGAAGGTAGACCGGTCGAGGCGAGGGATATCAGCCGCATCTACACCCGGATCGCAAGGGAGGAACGCCCGATCGAGACCCAATGAGCTTACTGGACAGGTGGTTGGTAACCCAACTTTGATAGATATAATATTATCTGAGCCTCTCAAAGTTGGGAGAAGCCTAACTTTGAC
>JAGLEG010000021.1 GCA_023145185.1 Thermoplasmata archaeon | reverse complement strand
TACATCCCAACCTGTATCTGAATGTTCTTAACGTCCGTATCCGAGTAACCCAGATTATCAAGTGTGGAAACGGATACCCTGAAGAACCCAATGCTTCCCGGCTCTATCCCCTTGGGGACGACGATAGTGATCATGAACACTGCTCTCTCGTTGGGTTCAAGGTTGTAGAAGCTCAGAGGGGTGATCTCCATCACCCAGGTTGCGTCAATAATGTTTATGATCCCGTCCGCCTGGATGTTCTTGGACTGCCTTTCGGTCAGGTAGTTGTAGTAGAAATATCCGGTGGATACAACTTCCACATCCCTCTCCCTGTCAGGGACCACATACGGGGGGAGGGTGCCTTGAGGATGTAGGTGCACCTCGTGGTACTGGTCTGCCGAGGCCTCATCGATCAAGGTCAGAGTGGGGACCATCACGGCAAATATGAGAAACAGACAAACCGCTCTTAACATCCGCATATCGATTGTATTGACGGGTATATATCATTTTCATGGAGTGGATGGATAACTAGTCAAGATATCTTATGTCACCGGCGACTATCCTCTGGGCTCCCTCGCTGGTATCCAGGATCAGGCACCCGCTCTCGTCCACGTCGGATACCGTTCCGTTGATCGTCCCCCTGAGACCCGTAACCTCTATCCTCCTCCCGATGATGTTGGAATGTTCGAACCACTCCTCCCTTATCCTGTCGTGGTCCCCGGACCTGACAAAAGCATAGAGGCCGTCAAGATGCTTCAATATGCTGCGAAGAAGCTGAACCCTGGCGACATCTGAACCCGTCTCCACCTTCAATGACGTGGCGATGTCAAGGAGCTCCCCATCCAGCTCGTTGTTGACGTTGATACCTATCCCGATCACCGCGCTGTTGATGCGGTCCATCTCAGCATCCAGCTCCGTGAGGATCCCACAGACCTTCTTCCCGTTCACCAGCAGGTCGTTGGGCCACTTGATCACCGCCTCGACCCCGCAGGTCTCCTTGATCGCCCTGTAAACGGCAACGGAGGAGGCCATGGTAAGTATCATTCCCCTCTCCGGGGGGATCCCCGGGTAGAGGATAATGGAGAACCACAATCCTCCCTGGGGGGAGGACCATCTCCTTTTTAGGCGCCCTCTCCCTGCGGTCTGGATGTCCGCTGCGATCACGATCCCTTCCGTAGGATCCTCGCCCAGCAACTCCTTTGCGATCAGGTTCGTGGAGGTGGTCCTTGGGAAGAACCTCACATCCTTTCCAACAACGTCGGTCCCGAGTCCGGGCAGGATCTCCTCGGGGATGGGGGTATCCGGCCTGGATATCAGCCTGTATCCTTTGTTCCTTACGGAATCAATCCCGTAACCTATCTTCTGGAGCGATCGGATATGTTTCCACACGGCGGTTCGGGAGACACCCAGCTTATCAGCGATCTCCTCTCCCGAGGTGAGATCCTCCCTCTCCAGAAGCGATAGTATCTCTGCTCTCATATCTCCCACTCCGTTGCTATTGGAACAAAGCCCTGTACGAGCTCCAATGGGTCATTGCATCAGGATGGATTTCAATCTATCCTTTTTCCGGGCATCAGCCTGCCCTTGAGGGCA
>JAGLEG010000209.1 GCA_023145185.1 Thermoplasmata archaeon | reverse complement strand
TGATGATATATATCTCGTTCGTTGAGATACTGCCCATAGGTCTCGAGGACCTGGGTTACCAAGGTTTTCCCGGGCTCATGGCCTTTATTCTTGGCTTTCTGATAACGATGTTGATCGATCGGCTGATACCCGAGGAGCGGAACCCGCATGAGGCGAGGAAGGACTCGGATATCAGGATGATAAAAAGTGGTAGAAAGAACAAGGATATGGCGAAGGCCCGCATCCGCAGGATGTCCCTGATCACCGCAGGTGTGATAGCATTTCACAATTTCCCGGAGGGCATGGCGACCATGGCCGCCGGGCTGAAGGATATATCCCTGGGCATTCCGATCGCCATCGCCATTGCAATTCACAATATCCCCGAGGGGATATCGGTATCCGTCCCATTTTACGCGGCAACAGGCGATAAGAAGAAAGGTTTCTACCTCTCCGTCCTGTCAGGGCTTGCGGAACCGGTGGGTGCGGCCATCGGATTCGTGCTTCTTTTTCCTATCATGAACGATGCTGTGTTGACGGTAGTGTTTACCGCAGTTGGTGGGATCATGGTATACATCTCCCTGGATGAGATCCTCCCAATGGCCAGGGAGCACGGACACGGCCATACCGTACTTGTCGGCCTTTTACTGGGATTCGTGGTCATGGGCATAAGCCTGATCTTACTGTGATATTCATTATGGTCATCGGGTGAAAATACGGGTGAAAAAAGAAATAAAAGAGCATAACTAGGGGTGAATGACATGAAGGAAAAAACACTGCACAAGATCTCATACGGGGTCTATGTGGTATGTTCAAAATTCGAGGGAAAGGAGAACGGTCAGATAGTCAACACCCTCTTCCAGGTCACCGCGGAGCCCGAGGTCATCGCGATCTCGGTGAACAAGAAGAACCTGACACACGAGATCATAGAGAATAGTGGCGTGTTCTCGGCCTCCATAATGTCGGAGGAGACCTCGATGAAGTTCATAGGCACTTTCGGCTTCAAGTCGGGTAGGGACATCGACAAGTTCGACGGCGTCCAGTACAGATATGGAAAGCTTGATGTCCCGATAATAACGGAGCACTCCCTCGCCTATCTGGAGGCGAGGGTGATCAACAGTGTGGACCTTGGATCTCACACGATATTCATGGGAGAGGTGGTGGACATGGAGCCTCTCGGGGACGGGAACCCGATGACATACAATTACTATCATAACGTGAAAGGGGGCCTCTCCCCGAAGACGGCCCCGACCTACATTGCGAAGGAAAAGTAGAAGGAGGAATAATATGGACAGGATAGAGA
>JAGLEG010000208.1 GCA_023145185.1 Thermoplasmata archaeon | reverse complement strand
AGCTCTTCAACGGAGTTCAATGCGATCTCCACGGAGAGGTTCCATGAAACGAGGTCGGTACCCGTCATGGTCAGGTTGACGGATCCCTGCGTACCGAACCAGAACTCCAGGTATGCCTCCCCCATTGCGATATTGTCCGATAGGGTGACCTCGATAAGCAGATCATCTCCGGTGGATGTAGATGCAGGGGTCAGGTCCGATACAAGCTCCGGCCTGCGGTCGTCAACTATGGAAACGTCCTTCTGCAGTGTGGAAGCCTGGTTATCCGAGGTGTCGTTCACATTGAATAGATAGTGCAGGGTATCTGTTGACCTCAGGTGTACGGTTACAGTAATTTGATAGGGGCTTGGGTCGGTTAGGGGTAGGATCAGATGGGTCCCTGTTCCAAACCAGTATTCTACGCTGGCCTCCTGGATCATGATATTGTCTATAATCGCCACCTCGAACGTGAACTCCTCGCCCGTGAAACCGGCAGATGGTGTGACGTCCGTTCCAAATGTGGGGGCATCGTTGTCCGATATTGTCACGAATTTCTGGGCCGTCCAGTTCCAGTTGTCAGAGGTGTCGTTCACGCCGATCCTGTAGGAGAGGGTTCCCGTGATATTCCAGGGCATTACAGCCTGATAGATGAAGGTGGAGGTCCCTGTCATGGTGATGTTTACGATCGGACCGCCGTTTATCTGGTAGTGCAAGATCACGGTATCCACATTGATATTGTCCGTTGCCGCTATCGAGAACAGCATTGAGTCACCCGTGGTAGCTGCAGTATCGGTCAGGTCCTGTCCGATAACAGGTTTCTCGTTATCGATGATGGTTATATCCTTGACCGACGTATGAGCCCAGTTTCCGTCGGGATCGCTGGCATGGAAGATGTAGTGGATAACATCCAGCGAGGTCCAGGGCCCGTTGAGGGTCAGATAATATGGGTCTGAACCTGTCATTGAAACATTGCTGTGGGCCCCTGTTCCTACCCAGTATTCGACATTGATCTCATCGATCTCCACATTGTCCGTGGCGGAGATCGTGAACGTGAGGTCCTCCCCTGTGTATCTGGTCGTTGGAGTGGAGTCGGTGCCGAAAACCGGTAGTATGTCATCGTAAACCGAAATGGCACTCACGGAGGAGTTGTACATATTCCATGATTCATCATAGGCTGTGAAATAGTAATACAGGGTGCCGGACAGGTAGAGGGGTAATGTCGCCGTTGTCGTGTTGACAGGGAAGGCCCCTCCCATCTGGGTGGATATGTTGCGGACCCCGTCATTATACCAGAAGTTCAACATGGTATATTTCACGCCCACATTGTCAAAGACCTCTATTGAAAATATATGGGGATCTCCCGTGTAACCTATATTTTGTGTCCTGTCCACACCGTAGTAGGGCAGGTCGTTGTCGGTTATTGTAACATCTTCTGTAGATGTTGTCTTCCATAGGAAGGATGTATCCTTCACCGAGAAGAGATAATGCATTGGATCGGTAGAATTGTTTGGAAGGGAGATCGAATAAGAAAAAGTGCTCTCCCCGGTCATGGTGACGTTCGTATGGGCCCCTGTTCCAAACCAGTATTCCACAAATATGGAACCAATACCCACATTATCTGATGCGTCGATGGCGAAGGTCACCCCCTCCCCCGTGGTCCCAAAAGAGGGCGTATTATCATTTTCCAGCACCGGGCGATCGTTGTCCGTCACCAGAACGTACATCATGTGATCGATCGCCTTGTTTCCGGCGATATCTGTTGCAGTGAGGAAGTAGTTCAGATCATCATGGCTCTCATTTGGGATATCAAGCGTGATGGTGTAAGGGTTTGATCCACCCAACGATTCATTAACATGGGCTCCAGAACCGAACCAGTACTCCATCTTTACATCCCCGACCTCGAAGTTATCCGTAACTGTGACATTTATCTCCATGGTCTCACCAGTGGTTGCGGAACCACCCGAGGTATTGGAAACGAATACAGGGGAGACCTGATCGTACAGCAATGTGTCCGTGGGTAGTGACTCACCCACATCATTGGCAGCGGTCACCATATAGCGGTATACCTCTCCTTCGATAACCGAGGTATCATTGAACTCAAGGGTCGATCCAGTGGTCCAATTGTAATGGACAGGATCCGCGGATGTATTGGTGCGGTATATGTTGTATCTGGATATGTTGGACAATCCCGTCTCTATCGGCCCATCCCAGATCAGGTGGACAAATCCGCTTGCCGAGTTTAACGTGATATTAGTAGGGGGAGAGGGAGACCCTGGTTCCGATATCAGCCACTCCAGCGTCCTTTCCATGAATTCGGAACCCTTTGTAGAGTTGGACCTTTGAATTCCCTCGAAACCAAATGATGTGAAGACCACCCTGAAGGATTCGTTGTCCACCTTTACCCCGACATCGTTCCCACTTGATGGATTGGTGAGCATTGAGCTTCCCTCGGCTCCGATGGTGAACTCATCACCGTAATTTGTGTAAGGAACGGACAACGAGACAGTTCCAAGGGGGTCGGTTATAATGTCCCCGCTCCGACCCTGGACCGAACCGTAATTCACATCATTGTCCACCGATGTTATCTCCAGGAAGTCGTTGACGAACGTGTTCGTAACTGCCCCATCCGTGTTCGACGTGATATCGAAGAAGAGGTCCTGGCTGGAGAGATAGAGGCGCCCGCTACCATTCAAATAATCGATCAGGTTTGCCTGATCGGTCGTTGTGAGCGTGTTACTGGCCCTGTCCCCGGTCGCCCATATGACTACATCATACAATGACAGATTTGCATAGCCTATAGGGCCGGAGTCGTAGATGTCCCATTCAAAGTATCTGTGGTCCGTTCTGTTCAAGGCTGCCTTGAAATATGAGTCATGGTCGGCCCCATCGTCATCGTCAACAAATAGTACGGGGATGGAGATCTTGAACTTCACAGCATCGACAATGTTAGCCTCACCAACGGAATTCACCGCTATGATAGCGTAATAATAATCCGTGTTGTGTTCTACGATTGCGTCGCTGTAATTTGTTCTGTCAATGGATATATTTCCAACAAATGTCAGGTTTTCCGTGCTGTTCCCCCTGTATAATGAGTATGTCAAGATGACCAGACCACCATCCTCATACGGTGGGTCCCATTCAAGGAAAGCCCCATTTTCAGATTCCCTCACTCTGAGGTTTGAAACCGAAGATGGGACCGTTGCGTTGCTCTGTTTGTATCCATATTCCAAACCGTTCCCATCCTCACGATAGAACGCGATGTGTGGTGTGTCATTTGAGTCCAATTCAATATTAAACCACGGGCTGTGGTAAGTATTAGACAGGCCGATCAACATCTCGCTTTCCCACCCTGTACCGTTCCATTTCGTATATTGAAGATAATCATGGTCGTCATTATCAACCTGATATATGATATGTGGATATCCTTCTGAATCGATATCCAGGGCAGGGCGAACTCCATTAATGGATCCCTCGATCTCTTCTACGCTAAATCCAGATCCATTCCAGTGTGCATAATACTGCCCCCCCCCTCTATATGCGATATGAAAATTATCCTCCTCATCTATGGCCAGACTTGGAGCTAGTGAATAAGAGATGGCGTCCACGATCTGTACATCCCAACCACTCCCGTTCCTGCTTGCAAGTTTCATGTCCCCATTCCTCAGATCCTTGTAGGCAATATGAGGTTTGTCGGTGGAGTTGATCTTGATGTCCGAAGCCCTCCTTACCGTAAACGTATCTACCGTCTCCGTGTTGAACTGCCTTCCGTTCCATTCAGCATATTTCAAATTGGCATTTGTCGAGTCGTAGTATGAGATATGTGGATTGTCGGAACCATCAATGGCGATCGAACAAAAATAACCCACATCTCCTGATGAATCCACAGTGGTCTTTTCCCATGCCGTCCCGTTCCAGCGTGTATATATAAGATCCCTGTTGGTGTAGTCATAATAGGCGTAATGTGGCATGTCATTGGAATCCAGGTCCATGTCCAATCCATATAAAAGTAATGTGCTGTTGTCGACCGTCACATTTGACCAGTGATCCACATCCCATTTGCTGAATTTAACCCCATCGGAGTAGAATCCAATAGTTGGTGTTTCATTCTTATCCAGCACAAGTGAGATCGGCCCTGACAGCTGTTTTTCAACGGTATCGAAATACCATCCTTTCTCCTGAGGGACATTGAACTCACCTGAAAATCCCATCACGTAGGACCATGTATCGTATCGAATTCGGACCCTGTGACGGCTCCCCGTTCTAACATTGGTCGGAAGCGTCCAGTTGAACGTACCCAGACTTGCATTCAATCCGCTAGCGATAGATCGCTCATGTTCATCGAACCATACCAGGTCCAGGTCCACGGTACTTCCATTGAGAAGGTTCTCTGTTGACCAGTTGATGAAGTATGTCTGCCCCCGGGACCACGATGCCCCGACAGCTGGCGTCGTAACATTGATCCTCTCGTATGTCTTTCTGAAAAGTGTCATTCCCTGGGATCCGACCCTTTGAACGATCAAAGGGACATCTCTTTCATCAAGCAGTATGGCCCCATGATATTTTCCAATCTTATCTGACAGGACCTCCCGTATCCATTTACCTCCATCCCAGTGGATGTAGATCACCTGACCTGTTGATTGGTTGGAAAAGACGATATGTGGATGGTCATCTTCATCTACGACAATACTGGGATAATTGCCGGTCTCGTTCTCCTCCTCCAACTTCGAGATGTTCCAGCCGGTTCCATTCTTGTACGCGTAGAGCAGATCCTTGTCATAAAAATCGTAATACGCGATGTGTGGTCGCTCTTTGCTGTCCAGTGAGATACTTGGATAATAAACTCTGTAGTGATATTCGTCAACAATAGTTATGTTCCAGGTGGTATTGTTCCAGTATGCATATCCAAGTCCCCCGGGCTGACCAATTTTTTTGTATGAAATGTGAAGTTCATCATTGGAACCGATAGCAATTGAGGATTCAAGCCCAACATTGGTATCAACGGTCGAGAGGTCCCAACCGGTGCCGTTCCATCTTGCCAGTCTCAAATATATGGTGGTTCCCGTTGCCTTGTAATAAGAGATGATCGGCCGATCATTGGAATCCAGCACCAAAGATGGATAATTACCGCTATCACTACTTGATTCGATCGTTGAGATGTCCCAGCCAGTACCATTTCTGGCGGCAATTTTCAGGTCCTCATAATCATTGTAATAATAGGCAATATACACTTTCCCCGAAGGATCGACAGCGAGGGAGGATGTACTCCCAACGAAATCATGGTGAGATTCCACGTATTCCTTGGTCCATACATTATCAACACGTTTTGCATAAACAAGATGAAATCTCTCGTAACCTATCGTAAGGTATTCCATGTAGGATATATGGAGCACACCATTCAGGTCAAGGGCGAAGCCCGTACTATAGGTCCAAGAAGATCCAATGGCCTCCTCCGCCCACCAACCTCCACTTGTGTTCTGGATGTTGGTTACACTAGGCAATAAAACCTCATCAACCTGATCTTCCAGGACGGTCTGATCATCTTCTCCCTGGACATCCTCATTGTTGAAGATGATCAAGGTTGATGAAAGCATTATCAAAGCCAGAAAAATTACTAGACCATTTTTATAATATTTACCCAAATGTGATCCCCCTATCAGAAGTCCGATGGCCTCATTCCAACGAATCCAAATTATTTAATCTATCTTGAAATCCATTGTCAATAAAATGCTTGAATGGACACTACCATCATCTCCTCTACATGATCAAGGATCGGCTTCATTATCTTTGAGCCCGGGTCAATATTAAGCATTCACCCTAGAGCACCGTGACGTCAACCACTCCCGGGAGACCCATGATCTGCTTCAAAGTCCTCTTCGAGGGCCTTTCATTGACCGCGTTGAAGTAATAGGGTGGATCGTGGTAAGGCCCATCCAGCGTGTCCACATCAAGGTATTCCATCAGGCTTTCGCAGAGGTCAAGGTCCTCCTCCAAAAGATCTTCCTTTTCCACAAATACTCGAACGAAGAAGAGCTTCCCCTCATCCCTTTGTTCTCTCATCCTCCTCTGCTCAACACCATATGATCGAAGCTGCTCCGATGAGAGGGTCTTTCGAGGGAGCGCCTCTCCCTGCCATCCACAGAAGGTGCATCTATTTCCCCTGTTACCATCCTCATCGGTAAATAGTTCGATATCGAACATAA
>JAGLEG010000207.1 GCA_023145185.1 Thermoplasmata archaeon | reverse complement strand
GGTGAGGTCGATATGTCCAGGAGTGTAGAGCTGTGCGCATTGAGTTCCGAGACGGGTTTCTCAGCTGATCGTATTCAATCGATACTGGGAGCGCTTGAGGGGAGGGGAGTCGTCACTATCCTCGACAGGAGGGCCGTCCTGGGACCAAGGCATCTCGCCTCCGGATACCTTAATGCCGCCAGGGCGATCATCGACGGGAAGGCCCGTGCGAGGGCCGCATCCCTTGAGGTCCTCAGGTGGGTGGCCGGTACCCATCAGGTTGCTGAGGCCCTCCTGCGTGCAGGGCCCGACGTGGAGACCACTGATATTCTGATAGCGATCGCCTCTCCCGATTGGCCGGCGAGGATCGACCGGAATGAATATCCAATATTCGTTCGGTCGGAGGTCCCCATTGACGTGGGGTTCGATGACATCGTTGACGAAACGGGATCTCTCGATCCCGGCCTGTTCGGCTCCCCGGAGGCGCCCTCCAGGATCGGTGTTGCCTTGAACGAGGGCGCGGATGACAATGAGGTAGAGCTTGTGGTCCTTGAGTGGGTTGCAACTCCTGAACTGAGATGAATGTAATTTGTGTGACGTGATATTTTTATAATCTATGGGCAAATGCATAAATACCCAATGAAGTGGTTTTTTCTTGGGAGAGATCCCAGAATGCGAGGTGAAAATATGAAACATAAATGGAACAAACTGAAGACGTTGGGTATAAGTGCACTAATGATTTGTGCGGCATTAATATTTCTGTGTACATTCACAGAAAATGTCTCGGCACAAACATTAACCGTTGACAACACTGGCGGTGGCCAGTTTCTAACAATTAGGGCAGCTTTGGGTGCTGCTGCATCCGGAGACACCATAGTAGTCGCTTATGGGACCGGAACCTATAATGAAGATACAAGTGCAGGAGCATTGGCTTTCAATTTCCCCTTATATATTATTGGCCAAATGAATAATAACAACCAATGCCCGGTAGTAATTGGTTCAAATTCCTTAAAACCGGTATTTTCTTTAGGTCTTTCGGCATATCCGGCGCAAATTGAAAACTTTGGAATTCGTGGAGGGTCTGCAGGTATTTATTCACAAGCTCAGGCAACATATGCGAACAGTGTTGGACTGCAAAATCTACAAATTTCCATAAACTATAACGGTATCCTTCTAACGCCTGCTTCAAGTTATCATTTGATTGATGGATGCCATGTATATATGAACGATAACCATGGTATTGTATTGGATGGTTCGGATCATACAGTCGACGATTGTGGAAGCACCTATGTGGTCAATACCGGTATTTTTAACAACGGG
>JAGLEG010000206.1 GCA_023145185.1 Thermoplasmata archaeon | reverse complement strand
TTACAGAAGACGTTGTAGCCCTGCGCATTGTACTCTCCCGTGTCATCTTCCACCACCACCTTCCACTTCGTCCCGCCCTCATGCAGCCTCCTGGCCCCCTCGAGTTTAAGGGTGAACATCCCGTCCTCCGCCCTGAGCGAGAGCAGGTGGGCCTCCTCTCCATCCTTTCCCGGCAACATCACGTTCCTTATCTTCCCGGTCCTTCTGGACCGCTTGATGATCAGCCTGGATGCCAGCTCCCTGGCAGTGTCCCAGCTTCCGAAGAGGATCTCGTCGGCCCCTTTCCCCCCGATAATGCCAAACTGCATTCTGGCGATATTGGCGACCTTGAGGGCCAGGAAGGACGCCTCATCCCCCGCCCCTTTCGTCTCCGGGGGGTCCTCGGCGCCCGTCCAGTGGACCACCTCGCCTTTCGATCCCCGTATCACGGGCTCCATGGAGGAGATGATGCCCTCCATCACCTCATCGGTGAGCGATTCGGGCTGGGGGAATACGGATTGGGATATGGGATACATGTCCTCGATATCATAAGGTGCCGGGCCCAGGGGGGTTCTGATCACCACCCGATCGCCCGATGATGAGGCACTTTTCAGCGCCTCCTCCACCTTGTGGGAATGGGTCCTTCCCCAATCCGTCAGGATCAGGGTCCTCCCGTGGTCCACCGTTCGATAATTGGACGTCAGGCCGTCCTTGAACCGTTGAAATTCCGGGCGGCAGCGGGAGAGGGCCAGGTCGGAGCACATGAACCTCCTGGTGCTTCTGGGGGCCGACTCCTCCAGATGCCCTTTGTGCTGCTCCAGCCTCCTCACCGCAGAGTACATGGCAGGGTGATACAGGGCGGACCTCTCCACCATCTCCCAGATGGTGCCCTCCTTCAGCGATATCCTGATCTCGTTCATGGTCCCCCTCAGGGACCAGAGGTTGTGCCTCGAGAGGAGTCCGACCCTCTTCGGCTCCTCCATCTCCTTCAGGTCCGAAGGGTCATATCTCGAACAGACCGGACACGAACATGGAAAGGAGTCGATCTCCCGCAGATGCCTTGTCCTGTCCCGGGTCATGTATCTCCCACCCTGTGCGAACTTGGCATATGAGGCGGAGTCGAAGAGGTCGCACCCGAGTGCTGCGGCCAGGGGCAGTATCATGGGGTGCCCCGCCCCGAAGAGATGTGTGGGTATCGAAGGCCCCAGCCCCCTTTTCCCGGCCACGATGACATCCACAAGATCGGAATATCGATACGATTCCATCAATGGCACCACCCCTCCGATAGGGGAGTACGCGGACCCCATCTCCCTCACCGATCGGCCCGACAGCTCCCGAAGGTCCATGTGGACGCCGCCCTGGACCGGGATCGCCAGCTCCATATCTCCCATCACTTTCAGTGATCTGGACCCTCTATCAAGCGTGATATCAAGGTCCTGTTTTGCCTCATCCCAGGTGGAGGAGGGGACCGTGAACTTGTCCAGGATCGTTCCTATATCGGAGCCGATATCCCTCTGGAACTCGACGATCTCCAAAGGGGTGACGTTCACCTCTTTTCCTTTTCCAGACCCGTACATATACGACTGGAACGTCCCGGAATCGGTCATTATCATTCCGTCATAATCAAGCAGTTTGTGCAGTCCTTCATCCAGTGCGCGCTCCCTGAGTCTATCTCCCCTGCGGATGATATACGAGTTCGTGATTATTATGTCGTGGCCGAAGGTCTCCTTCAGCTCCTCCGGGGTCACCGCGTTCTCCCCGCTTGTGATGTTCGGGTTCACCACGGGCATCAGGTTAGGTGTCTCGATGGTCTTCCCCCTGACCGTTAACTTCCCGATCCTCCCCGCCAGGTCGCACTCCCTTACCTCGAATTTTGATATTGTCTCCATATCATCCATCCTCCAGAACTTCGGGGTTGAGGCAGTGTTTGGGGCGCCTTCCCGAGAGAACGTCCATCACACCTTCGGACGCCAGCATCGCCATCTCTATCCTGGTCCCCTCCGTGGCAGAGCCGAGGTGCGGTAGGAGGACGACATTGTCGAGGTCCATCAGTCCCGGATACACCTTCGGCTCCTCCTCGTACACGTCGAGACCTGCCCCGTGGACCCGCCTTTCCCTGAGGGCTTTGGAGAGGGCCTTCTCATCGATCACCGGCCCCCGGGCGGTATTTATCAAGATCGCACTTCTCTTCATGATCGAGAGCTCCCGTTCGCCGATCATGTGCCTGGTCTCCTCCGTAAGGGGCACGTGCAGTGAGATGATGTCCGACCCCCTCAGGAGGTCCTCCAGGGAGAGGTAGCGGGCGCTGAACTTCTCCTCGACCGCCTCGTTCCTGTTTCTGGAATGGTATACAATATTCAGGCCGAATCCCCTTGCCCTCTCCATCACCGCCTGGCCTATCTTGCCAGCGCCTATGATGCCGAGCGTCCTTCCCCTCAGGTCCTTTCCCAGAAGCAGCTTCGGGCTCCAGACCTTGAAACGCCCCTCCCTCACGAAACGATCGGACTCCACCACCCTCCTGGAGACGGATAGCAGGAGGGACATGGCGATGTCCGCGGTAGCGTCCGTGAGGACCCCGGGTGTGTTCATGACCGGTATGGACCTTCTGGTGGCCTCGTCAAGGGAGATGTTATCATAGCCGACCGCATAGTTCGCGATAGCTCTGAGCTTCGGGCCGCTGTCCAGCAGGTGTCCATCCACCCTGTCGCTCAGCATGGGGATCAGTCCATCAGCGTTGCGAACACGTTCAAGGAGGATATCCCTCGGCATCGGCCCCTCGCCCTCCCAGATGTCCAGATGGGCGAACTCCCTGAGCCCCTTGATCCCCTCCTCGGGAAGTGACCTGGTAATGAGAACGATGGGTTTTCCGTCCGATTTCATATCCTTCACCTACCCTGAGGTCAACGGTTTTTCAAGGATACCAACCTAACTTTGACATATGAGCACAGGTGAGTGTCAAAGTGAGGCCTCTCCCAAATTGGACTTCCCTCAGATCATATTATGTTATTATGCCTGTCAAAGTGGGGATACCAACTTAATTAATATAACCATTGCCCTTTTCCCAAACCAGCCGGGCCGACATCGGTTCAGGCTTTCAGGAGGACATGGACATGGTTTCCACGGATCACGGAGATGCAGCATCGCTCAAGGACTCTGGATACGTTCCCAGGACCGCGCAGGAGGCGCTTGCAGGCAGGATACTTTCGGAGCTGGACTCGCTCAGGTCCAAGGGCTACTCAAGGAAGGAGGCTATAGCACTCCTATTTCGGAACGTGGTACTCGACCCGGAGGTCCTGGACACGTTCATCGCAGCTCTAATAGGGGGAAGCCACATACTGCTTTTCGGCCCATCGGGGACGGGGAAGACAAGCCTTGCAAAGGAGCTCTGGACCTTCTTTCCCAAGGAGATCTACACGGTCGACGGGTGCCCTGTGCAGGATGATCCCATGTCAGTGGTGGATCCTATCTTTTACGGGAGGGTCCCCTGCTGCCCTTCGTGCCAGTCGAGGTTCGGGTCAGGGGCCGATATGTTCGATCCCTCCAACGTGGACCCAAAGGGTGTTCCCGTGAAGAGGGTCACGCTGAAGGAGGGGTATGGGCTTGCCAGGCTGCAGGGGTCGTCCGAGGTGTTCCCGGACAACCTCACGGGCGTCTTCAACCTGCACAAACTGGAGGAGATCGGCGACCCCACAAGCCCTCTGATACTCGAGCCTGGCAAACTGCTCCAGGCGAATAGGGGGCTCCTGATGGTCGATGAGGTGGGAAAACTGCCCCTTGGAACACAGAATGTCCTGCTCCAGGCGCTTCAGGAGGGCATAGTCACGCCGGCGAAATCCAGGGAGACCTTCCCGGCGAACTTCGTGGCCATCACCACCTCAAATCTCCGGGACCTCGATGCGATCAACGAGCCCCTGAACGACCGGTTGAGCAATATTTACATTTCCTATAATAAGGACCATATGAAGAACCGGAGCATCATAGACATCGCTATGGGAGGTAAAGGGGCAGAGGCCTTCTTCTCCGAGATATTCCTTCAGGCGGCAGTGTTCCTCGTGGAGGCATGGAGGGACCTTTCGGTGGACATACCCGAGCTCTCCGAGGTGGGGTCCAACAGGACGATCCTCGACACCGTTACCCGTTCCATTGCATATTCGAAACTGGCCAGGGAGCCCTTCGTTTCAAAGGAGAGCTTCTCCATGGGCGTCAGGGACGCCTTCTACGGCAGGATCAGGGCACGGGGCGGCGACTCGTTCATGAGGAACGAGGAGATCGTCAAGGAGTTCATGACCGGCTCCCTTGACCTGAACATTGAGAGGGGGTTCAGGATGTACTGGTGCACGTTCTTCAAGAGGGACCTGGAGGGGTCCGTTTCAAGGGCGGAAAAGCTGGTGAGGGCGATGTCAACCGGGAAGGTCCCGGCAGAAGGGGACGGCCGCCTGCTGAGAAAGTATATCCTGAGGATGGAGCGGAGCCGTGGGACCCTTGACGATGGAGAGGTGTTCGAACAGATAGTATCGATAATGAACTCAATGTCCGATTTCGGGTGCACCGAGAGGCGCGAATGAGCTGCCGGGGGTGAGCAGACGACGGAAGATAGAGGCACCATTCGCTATCCCCACATCAAGGGGGCCGGGGTGGTCTTTCCCGATTGCTCGCAGGGGGTCTATCGGCCGTTTCGGATATCAACAAGGGAGAAGCGCGAGCTGATCCAGAGGCTCGCCGAGAATGGGGTCAAGGGCATAGACGATTTCCTCACACAGGCCAGGAAGCAGGGGGCGGTCGCGGAGAGGATGGACGAGATCAGGTCCCGTATCTCCAGGCAGATAGAGCGGTCCCTTTCGGATAGGAAGAGGTGGGTGGACGATTCGATCCGGGAGCTGATCGAAAAAGGGCGGATGGGCTCCGGCATGGCCGATGATGGGGTATTCGAGGACGACGCCTCGTTCCGCAGGTTCTCCTCCGATGAGATCAGGGGGGAGCTGCTGGCATCCGAGCTTATCATGGAGCTTGAGAGGGGGGAGGGGACGAGGGATTACGTGGAGAAGATATCCCTGCTTCGCCGCTTTTTCAGGTGGCTGAAGAGGCTGCTTTCCAGGGCCCTTTTCTTCATCAGGAGGTCG
>JAGLEG010000205.1 GCA_023145185.1 Thermoplasmata archaeon | reverse complement strand
TCACAACCGAGGTTGATGAGGATGGAAATGCTACGGCCTGGATCAACGAGACCATGGTCCTCCTCGAACTCGATGAGGATGGCGCGCTCTCCTTCATGGTCGGCGCATCTGACCTTGAAATGGACAACCTTACCTACACTTTCGCTATGGTGGACGATCAGGCAGACTACGTCGTCGAGAACGACATAGAGCTGAACGAGACCATGGTGAACGTTACGGTCCCGATGAACTTCACACTGACCCCGGGCATGGACACCTATGGTGACTTCTGGGGTACGATGACCGTTGAGGATGATGATCCGTACATGATCTACCTCTACATCCAGATCGCAGCAGTGAACGACGACCCCGTCGTTGACTCGCTTGCAGTCGATGTCGAGACACAGGTCCTCGGGTCCACATTTGTCCTGACCGGTGCGGGTTCAGACATAGATATGGATGAGCTGAACTACACCTGGAAGCTGGTCGATGACATCCTCGGATATGGAGTTGAGCTTAGCTACGTCCCCACTGTGGTCGGCGAGATGACCCTTACGTTGGTCATCAGCGATGGAACTGCAATGGCGATGGAGGAGATCAACATCACAACCACAGAGATACCCAACGTCGATCCGGTGATCGACACCGCGGCCGCAGCATCTGCAGCCGAGGTTGTGGAGGGTGAGGAGATCACACTCACAGTTGAAGCATCCGACGCAGATGGCGACGCACTGACCATCACCTGGATGAACGGCGCTGTGGAGCTTGGCACCGGTCCCTCGCTGACCCTCAGCGACCTGGAGCCTGGTGATTACACCATAACCGCCAGCATCACCGATGGTGAGGCGACCATCACAAGTGAGGTCGCATTCACCATCAAGGAGAAAGAGGAGGGTACGGACGATGGATTCCCGATCATCATCATAGTGGTGATCATCCTCGCAGTGATCATCCTTGCAGTGATACTCTTCTTTGTCTTCAAGGGAGGCAAGAAAGAGGAGGAGGAGGCAGTGCCCGAGGAGCCAGCAGCCGAAATGCCGCTGGAGGGCGAGATGCCCGCCGAGGCACCTGTTGAGGAAGGATATGCAGCACCAGAGGAGGCAATGCCTGAGCCGCCGATAGAGGCCCCTGTTGAGGCACCCGTAGAGGGAGAGGTCCCCGCACCAGTGGAGCCCGTGCCCGAGGAGCCAGTACCAGAGGAGCCACCTGTTCCCGAGGCACCAGCACCTCCTGAGGCGCCACCAGAGCCTGTCGCACCTCCAGTGCCGGAAGAACCTCCAATGCCAGAGGCACCACCGGCCCCACCCGCACCTCCACAGTAGTTGCAGATGGATAGGAACATCTGGGCGGTCCGATATATTCGGGCCGCCTTTTTTTTTTTATAAAGCTAAGCAATGTTTAAACTTAAATTAAAAAAAATCTGACGAATCTTCGACTCGTCAAGGATTTGAATGTTTAAGAGATAATCATTATCTGAACCTAACATTCATACGAAGCATTATAATTTAAGAGCTAAGCTATATCCTAACAGGAAATTAAATCGCCATCGTTTTATCGGCTCTGTTTTTTTATCATCTCTTTCTGTTTCAGATATTTTATATATATCATGGAGGCGATAACTCCCCCGTCCAGGGTGATAATATGAGATATTCCAAGACAGCCATATTCCTTTCATTATTACTGCTCCTCATGCCGGTTCTGGTGAACAACTCCTCGTCAGCGGAACCGACGAGGGATGAGGATGGGAACGATGATTTCAGCACCGCGCAGGAGATAGCAGAGATCTCCGTGGATCCTATAGAAGGGGATCTGACGAGCGAGGACACGGATGATTATTTCAAACTGGTTAACCGCGAGAGCGACAACCTCCACTATCAGAGGAACGGGGAGAGGGTCACCATTGCCTTGATCAAGGATTCGGGAGCCGAATTGAAGGCGTACATATATGATCCCAATCAGCTTCTTTTCGCCACACTGGACACCTCTCAATCCAGGTCGCAGATCGATTTTGTCATTCCCTACACGGGGGATTACTACATCAAGGTGGAGACAAACCCAAGGGGGCAGACCTCCTCTTACCTCATAATGCTGGGAGGGGACCAGACATACGATAACTCCCCTCCATCTGGAGGATATGACAAGAACAACGACCCCGGGTCTCAGGTATATGATACCACATCCAAGTTCTCCACCACATTGAACCCGGTTCTTGATATCGTGGATTTCATGCAGTTCGTTCTTGAGCCCGAAATGGGGCTGGAGCTGGACTTTCAGTCAGCAAGCCCGCTCAAGGTCCAGCTGCAGAGCGTGGACCTCTCGATCATGGACGAGTCGGACCCATACGGGATAATAGAGTACAGGAACGAGGGGAGTCAGACCGTCACCCTGAATGTCAGGGTTTTCTACCCGCTTGATGGATCCGTGGATTACAGTGATAATTTCTACGCGATGTATGTTCTCCACGCGGAGATCTGGTCATTCAACACCATTCCCGAAGTGGATCCAGCTGACCCCTGGTCCGGAGGGATCATCATGGATGAGGATCAGGCAGAGGATACCATCCCCATACTGAATCTCACCCGCCATTTCTTTGAGGAGAACGGAGACCCTATACAGTTCCTGCATCTATCTACCCCCGAGCACGTGACGGTCAACGTTCAGAACATCACACTTGGAAGCCTGATCCTCTGGGTGGAGGTGAGCTTCGTTCCCGAGCCGAACTGGAATGGGATCGAGACCCTGGAATTCGAGGCCTACGACAGGGATGGCTCGGTATCGGACACCATTGATATCACCGTCCGGTCCGTGAACGACCTGCCGCTGATATCATTTCTGGGGGGGATCGAGGTCCACGGGGGTTCATTTGCCATAGGGATCGATGAGGATATCCTAAAGAGCTATGAGGTCGTCTATTCGGACGTTGATGACCCGATCGAGATGCTCACATTCGAAACCAACGAGTCCATCTCCTTCCTCGATGTGAACCGTGATAACGGGACGATCTCCATCTCTCCCATTCAGCAGGATGTAGGTACCTACTTCATGAGCCTCGTTCTCAAGGACCCGAACATGGGAACGGACACCGTGAACATCTCAGTGACCGTTGAGCCGGTGAACGAGGTGCCTCCTCAACCATCCATTACTATCATCAGGGGAAACCACACGGACCTGATGCCAGATGAGGAGCTGGAGCTGGAGTGTATCGTTGGCCCCGATCCTGATGGGGACGATCTCACCTACACCTGGGAGATGGGAGACGGGACAACCTTGACGGGGAGCACTGTGGTCCACGCCTATCCGGGAGACAAGAGTGGTGACAGGGTGATCACCCTGACAGTATCTGATGGCTATCTGACATCGAAGGCCACCTTGAAAGCTTTCGTTCAGAGCCCGGAGGACATAGCGGTGGGCGACCTGAGCAAAGTGATATCTGACCCACTGAAGGATGTGGTAAAGTTCCACGAGGCCTGGAAGCTGGACAAGGATGATCAGAGGGATTTCACGGTCTTCACCACAGAGGTATACGGTGTGGACATCATAAGCATCTCCTGTTTGAGAAGGGTGAACACTCTGGAGATCTCACTTAAGGTCTCTCATTCCATAGAGGCCGACGGGAGCTATTCCTATGAGGTATTCATCCTTTCCAATGACCATTCGGAGATAGATCCAGATCTGAAGAACGTATCAAGCTGGGACACCATACCCAGCAGGCTCCCATCCAGCGAGGAGATATATGCCCAGAGGGGATATTATGGGTCGCTTGACAACAGAAGCCATGGTGCATTGACCGGATTGAACACGTTGGTGTTCATAATACCCTTTTCAGAGCTGAACCAAAACGGTATGGAGTATCCCTTGAGTGCGGATGATTTTTCGCTATTTGCCGTGGTCTCCCACACGACAACATATTACGAGAACAAGGGGCTCGCAGAGAGATATGTCCTCTCGGACTCGGCAGGTGAGGGTGCCCTGGAGGTTGGTGTACTCGCATCCGATGTGACCTCTTCCGGGGACGGCTCCTCCCCGTTCGGAGAGGGAGACATATCAAAGAACTGGCCTGTGCTCATCGCCATGCTGCTTGGCATCCTGGTCCTGGGAGGAGTATCTGCCTATTTCGTTATCAAGCTCCGAAAGGAGAAGACGCAGAAGGAGAAGGAGTTCCAGGAGTACGTGGACGATATGAAGGAGGGTGGGAAAGACCTGTTCGGCAAGGAGGCGAAGAAGGAGATAGAGGTGGTCTCCTTCGAGGAGCTCTACGGCTCGAAACCCCCAGAGGATTACAACGATACGAAAGGAGAGGTTATCGGGTCACTGCCAAAGCCAGGCCTGGGGGGCGACATTCAGGACACCCAGCATATCACGGAGACGAAGATAGGGCCAAACGATGGGGAAGATGAAAAAAAATAGATCTCTACCTATCATAGACCTCATCCGTTGATGTAGAACCCCTTTCAATGGTATATATTATATAAGTAGTAGGAAATATCGAAATTGAGAGGTCAGTTTTGCTTAGCATGTGCTATAAAACGGCCCGGTGATGAGGGAATGTCATGTTCGAAGGGGATAATAGTGAGCTAAAGGATCAGCTGATGCAGCTTGAGGGTCGAGTGAACGACCTTGAATCCGGAGGGGCCGACGTATCCAAGGTCAGATTGGCGCTTGAAAAACTCAAGAACATTCCCCTTGAGAACGGCGTGGATAAGCTCACGGCCCCGATGAAGAAGCTCGAAGGCGTGATATCCCGGCTGGAAAAAAAGAAGACCGGTGGCAGGGCTCGTAGGGTGGCAAAGCCAAAAAAAGGTGCGGAGCCAGAAAAGAGCGAGGAACGGGCCATCGAGATAGTAGCTCCAAAAGAGCCGGAAGCCGTTGATCCACCACATAGCGATAAGATGGAATTCGACGAGGAGGCCTGCAAGGAGAAGATCCAGTCCCTCAAGAAGAGATTGAGATATGCCAGGGGGAAGGGAGCGGACATAAAACCGATCGCAGATCACGTAGGACAGCTTCAAAAAGCGATCAACGATAGGGATCAGAACATGTTCGATTCTTATTTCGAGCCCACTCTGAGCTGGATAGATGAACTTGATCAGCAGCAGAAGGTCTCGGGATTGGTCGATATTATCAACGGGATCAATGATTGGATCGAGCTTCTTTCCAGGGCGGACCCTGAGAAAGACCTATCCGGGGTCGTGGAGAGAGTAAATGTCTTGGCAGAGGGCATTGAAGGGTTCGATAGTGAGGGCATTGAGAAGGCAACCTCAGACGCTGAGTCCATGAAGAAGGAGCTTGAGGCGGACATCGAGAAGGTCAACGAGAAGGTAAGGGAAGGCATTGAAAAGAGATTTGGGGATATCGATGCCATCCTCAATGAGACAAAAGAAGAGGTATACGGTCCATTTCGCCAGGAGCTTGAAACGCTCAGGGCGACCGAGGGCGACCCGTCCCAGGTGGACGAGGGTGCCAGGGACCTCCTGAAGAGGATCAGATCGGAGATCAACTCGGAGGGGCTGAAGAAACTGGAGACGATACTGATATCCGTGGAACCGCTCATAGCGAGGGCGGGTTCGATCGAGGGAAAGGATTCCCCCACCTATCTCAAATTGATCAAGGAGAAGGAGCAGGTGATCACCACCTCCGAGGAGGAGATCGACAAGGCCATGAGCATGGTCGACCTGCTGCTCGACGCAGCCGCGAGGGCGGTGGCCGTTAGCGAGGAGAACTGGATATTGAACTTGAACGGATCGATCTCAAAAGAGAATGCGCGCGCAGAGGGCCTCAGGGACCCATATATCGACCCCTCTCCCGTGCTCAAGATCCTGGACCGGGCAAAGGGTTTGGTGGATGATGGAAAACTGGAAGGTGCCCAGGACCTTCTTAACAAGGCCATAGCCGCCACCGATAAGTTGAAGGGAAGGAAAAAGACCGCTCAGGCTCAGGCCCAGATCTCCGAGATAGAGCAGCAGCTCTCGGAGATGGAGGCTGGCGGAGTGGATATTTCTCCGGTAAGGGAGGCGCTTGATGAGGTGCAGGCAGCCATGGCAGGCGGTGAGTTCACCGAAATGGAAGGCGCCCTTGCCAAAGCAAGAGAAAGGGTGGGTTTCCTTAGACTTGAGGAGCTTAAAGTGGAATATCAACAGCTTCTCATACCTATCCTGAACGATCTGCGGGCTCTCAAGAACGAGGGTAAGGATGTCATTGAACTGGAGAAGAAGTTCGATGAGGTCAAGCTCACGTATACCCAACGCAACTTCGCTGAGGCGGTGTCGGAGGCTGGGAAACTGAGGGCGGAATTGATCGGGATCAGGATCTCGGACATCCTGAGGGAGAGCCTGGACCTTATCGCACAGACCATTAAGGAGGCCGAGGGCGTCATCGTGGATGTGGCCCCGTACAGGGAGCGCCTTACAGCTGCTGATCATCTTATGGATAAAGGGAAGATCGATGAGGCCCTGGACCTGGTCACCAGGGTCCAGGTCGAGCTTGACATCGAGCTGAACACCAGGGTGTTCTCGATGCTTGAGCGGCAGATAAGGAACCTCATGACAGAGGGATCCAGCCTATCGCTTCCACTTGAGGAGGTTGAGAAGCGCATAAGCGAAGCTACTGAGCTTACGCATGAGGACAAATATAATGGTGCCCTGGAGAAACTGGCCTCCATCAAGGTGGAGCTGGAGGGCCAACTTACGCTCAGGAGGGCAGAGGTTCAGATGGAGGACCTGATGGGCAAGATCAGGGAGGCGAGATCGATCGGCCTGTCGATAGCGGACTACAAGACCTCTCACACCAAGGCGAGGATCAAGCTGGATGCGGGTGACATCGAGGGTGCGGCGGGGGAAGTTATCAGCAAGATACCCCAACTGGAGGGCGAGATCACCAAGCGCAAGGGCGTGTTGGAGGTTCTGGATCGACTTCGGGGGCGGCTTCTGGCACAGGAGGGCAAAATATCCCGACTGATATCCAATGGGGTCTCTGTTGGTGAACTGCCCAATAAGGTAAACAAGGTAAGGGAGAATATCGATTCACTGGATGTGGTGACGGCCGAAGTGGGCCTTGAGGGCCTGGAGGGTGAGATATATACCTTGATCCAGGCGACCTCAACAGGGGCCGCTCCACGTCCTCAGAGTAGGTCGACCATAGAGGAGGTAGAGAGGTTGACCTCTCTCCAGAAGGACCTTACTCCCGAGGAGGCGCGCAAGAAACTGTTCGAACTGATCCCCAAGATCAAGAAGGTGATGGCATCCAGTCGCAGTGGCGGCGAGGGGTGTAAGCGGGACCTGGAGGTCATCATGAAGCTCGTTGCCAGTCGGGATTACCAGAGAGCTTACGATACCAGCCTGGTGTGCTACAGACGCGCCCAGGAAGAGTAGGCTTTGACCGCTCTTGATGGAGGTTCCCATGAGATCTGATATGACTGACCATCTGGACATGCGGTCCGCCAGGGTTCCCCCGGTGATGCTTGCCCTCTCAAAGATATCGTGGATACCCAACTTCATGCTGATATCCATCATACTTGCCCTTGCGCTGTTTCCGCCCATCCTCGTCATGAGATGGGTTTTCACCATATACGACGGCCTGACGCCGCACTGGGCTCTTGACATTCTCTTCCTCTCCTTCGCGTTCGCCCTGTCATACTGCCTGTTCGGGATCTGCCTTATGCTCGTGTCGGCATCCTTCAAGAGGTTTCTGGACCTTTTTGGAGCTGTGAAGGAAGGAGAGTATCCCTACTACAGCATATTCGCAGGCCACTGGAGCCTGGTAAATGGGGTGATCCTTCTGAACAGGATATTCATATCAGAGGTGAC
>JAGLEG010000204.1 GCA_023145185.1 Thermoplasmata archaeon | reverse complement strand
GGCCGAGGATGGGATGCGTGCCAATGTCACCATCGAGAACCTCGGCGACCTCGCGGCCAACGGCACGGGATACGTCTCCCTCAAGGTCTTGGTCCCCACCACGGGCGATGTCATTTTCAACCCGTTCAACAGGAAATTGAACTTCACGGGCGTCAACGAACTGGGGCCGGGCGAGAACGTGACCGTTATATTCTCCAACTGGACCACCGCGACCAAGGGGAGCTACCTCCTTGAGGTGGAGATAATATACATGGATGGCAACTCCACCAACAACAAGGTCACCTTCACGATCTACGTGAAATCAACCCAGTGGCCGGGCCCCATTGAGTTCACCTGGTCGGTTGACCCGCCCAGGGGCCATTCGGATGACCTGTTCACGTACGAGGCGACATATGGGTTCAACACCCTGCCGGACCTGTTGCTCGTAGAGATCGACCTCGTAAACCACTCGATGATCGAGAGCGATCCCTTCGACATTTTTCCGGATGACGGAAAGGACTACTACTTCTCCACCTACCTTGACCTCGGGGACCACAGCTTCAGGTTCTGGGTGGAGGTGGGCACACGTGAGCTCAACACCACAGTGATCACGGGGCCCTGGGTGAACATAACCCTGAGGAACCCCTCGGTCATGCCAGTCGAGGGTTACATCACCACGGATTTCGTCTTCAAGGTCAACTACGGCTCCGTTGATAACGACCCTCCTGATGAGATATTCGCCCAGATCGACGAGCTCAGGTTCAACATGACCAGGAATACACCGACAACAAGCTACATCTCCGCTAACGTGGAGTTCCGTGGGACGGCCAGGGGAGATCAGATACTCCGGTCCCCCATGGTCGTGTACTTCGTCTGCAGTACCGGTGCTGACGAATACAGGATAGGCCCGATGATCGAGGGCGGGCCCAGGATGGAAAGGACCAACCTGACGGGCGTGGTACGGGATCAGGAGCACACTCCCCTGGAGGGGGTCCTGGTTGAGCTGACCCCGGGCGTATCGACCACGACGGACGGATCCGGAGCGTATCGTCTTATGACATATTTCGGAATGGAGTTCGAGCTCAGATACTCTCTGGAAGGGTACGAGAACGTCTACTTCAGCGACATCGACCTGATCGGTTCTCAGGACCATGTCATCAACCCGATCATGACCCTGATTCCCGGAGGGGCGCTTCTGGAGGGCTACGTGACGGATGAGGAAGGCCTACTCCTGGAGGATGTGATATTGAGCCTTGATAACCTTGGGACCCAGTATTGGTTCACAACGAATTCCACCGGCCATTACCTGTACGAGGACCTCCCCAGGATAGGGGGTTACAAGCTTTCCGTTGAGAGCCACATATACGAGGACCACTCCATATCCATCGATCTGACCTCGGAGGGATACATGATGGTCAACATCACCCTTGAGGAGAGGGCCATGTCCATCTATCTGGACCCCCATTCGGGCATCGTCCCCGTCCATCAGAGCTTTACCCTAACATTTCCCAGGTCCATCAACAGGTCCTCCCTCGCCTTCCGCATCTCCAATGGTACGGAGGTGCTTTTCTCCACGCTGGAATACCATCAGAACGATACGATGGTGACGCTAACCCCGATGGAGGACCTTCTGTATGATATCGAGTACAGGATAACGCTGGATATGGGTGTGGAGGATGTGGATGGCATCATCCTCTCCTGGAGGCCTCTTGGCTGGACGGTGACCACACGGAAACAGGCCTTCTCGGGCCTGGACACAG
>JAGLEG010000203.1 GCA_023145185.1 Thermoplasmata archaeon | reverse complement strand
ATACTTATTTTAAATGTTCAAGGGTGTTTTCTGGATCCGAGGGTTCATTTCCTTTTTCCGGAGCATGTCGGAAACGAAACACCCTCCAGGCGACCCGAATTAAAAGGCATCTCTGAGCCTTTTAACGTTCCCCTCGATATCCCTGTCGTTGATGGAGAACACGGAGGAACCCGCAACTACTATCGAAGCTCCCGCCTCAACGACCTCATGTACGTTGTCCGGCGTGATGCCCCCATCCACCTCGATGGGGATATCCAATCCCAGCTCATCGATCATTCCCTTGAGCTTTTTGATCTTCTCCGTTGAGTGATCGATGTAGGACTGTCCCCCGTATCCCGGGTTCACGCTCATTATCAGGACCATGTCAACCATGGGGAGGGCCGATCTGATATCCTCCAGGGGTGTGGAGGGGTTCAATGTTACGCCGCATCTGGCCCCATTCTCCTTTATCGAGGAGAGGACCCTGTCAAGGTTATCGGTCGCTTCCACGTGGACAGTGACGATGTCCGCACCCGCCTTTGCGAACCTCGGGGCATAGGTATCGGGATCAGTGATCATCAGGTGAACGTCCAGCTCCACGTCAGTGTGTTTCCTGAGCCATTTGACGATTGGGATACCCATGGAGATATTGGGTACGAAGTGGCCGTCCATGACGTCAACGTGCAGCATGTCAATGCCGGCGTCTACCGCACGCTCGACATCCTCACCAAGTTTGTACAGGTCAGCAGACAGCAGAGATGGAGATATACGGATCATTTGAATCATCTTCCCGTAGGTCGCATATCTTACTTGAACTTCATTCCCGAAGGGTTCCTCTCCACACCCCCGCCGTGGGGCCGTTCCCTTCCAGGCGGAGGAGGTGTCCGCCTGCCCCTCCTCTCAGGAAAAGGCTCCTCAGCCTTTTCCCTGCGGGTCTTGGCCTCATTTTGGAGTTTTATCACCAGGAGCCCGAATGCGATAGCTATCGTGATCAGAAGCAGGACCCAAGCGATCGTAGACCCGGTTTTATCCTCCTCCTTTTTCTCAACGATGTAGGCGCCGCTCATGACAGATGGTCTATCCTCATTGAAGTCCTGGCCCGGGGCGATGATCAGGCCAT
>JAGLEG010000202.1 GCA_023145185.1 Thermoplasmata archaeon | reverse complement strand
TCCGTGAGCCTCATGCCATCCCTCTCGACAACGATGGAAGGTGGGTTGGGAGCGACCATGTATCTGGGTACGATGTCCCTGACTATGATCTGTTCCAGATCGGCAACCCCGGTGTTCTCTATGAACATCGTCGCGGTGATGTCGGTCTCCCTCTTCGCCTCCACCTGCCTGCGGTCAAAGTTCTTCCTGAAGGAGATCGCCCCAGGCAGGAAATCGCCTCCCTTCCTGGTCAGGGCGTACTCGGTCCTCTTCATTATGCCGGGCACGATGTTGAGGACCATGTTCTTGATGAAGGTGGGCCTCTCCCTGTTGGTGACCAGCCAGGTCTCGGATTCCCACCTTCCCTGGGGTTCCACATAGGTCCCTGTCCTGTCGAGGTTCATGTAGACCTGATCGGTCTGCGGGTCCTGCACCTCGACCCTGAGTATCTCCACCTCGAACTGAGATGTATTCTCACAGACGAACCTGCAGGCCCACTCGCCGGGCTCCTCGGTCTCGTCCGCCTCTATGAAGTACATGTTCCTGCACATCGCCTCGAAGGAGGTTACGATAACCGTGGAGCTGAGATCGTCCGCGACGGCCTTGATCACGATGTCGCCCGTGGGGACCGGCTCCGGCTCGTCGAGGGTCATGTCCCCCTCGTATCTGAGGACCTTCACCTGTCCAGGGTCCAGCTTCTTGAAGCGCCATACCAGCCTACCCTCCTCGATGGAGACGTCCTCCGCCTCCTCCCCGGGGAAAATGATGTTCTTGAGGTCCAATGGTACCTCCTTGGAGATGATGAGGTCATTGTACGGGATCGTGTCGAGGTTCTTCACACCCAGCTGGAGGCTCACGGGCGTGGTCTGGCCCTTCTTCAATACGAACGACTGGGGGTGGTCCGGATGTGTGGATACTACCTCTTCAAGCGCTATCGACGGCTCCATGAGGTTGAGCCTGTACTCCCTTGATTCTCTCCCGCCGGGCTCCAGCTCCTTCGCGCTGAGGCTGTCGAAATCCAGAACTGCATCCATGCCCTCCACCATCAGGCCCACGTCGATATCCCAGATCCTGTCCTTTGCGGAGAGGTTCTCAACGGATACGAGTCCGCCAGCCAGATGCTCCAATATGTTTCCGTCCTGGGCCATAAGGACCTTTTCCTTCTCCTGGAATGTTATCATAGCCTTGGAATCCTTGGAGAACCTGATGGATTCCCGCTCCTTCTCCTCCTTTTGCTGCATCTGTTTGGTGATCCAATCCTCGTACTGTTCGTACATGAGAGCTCCGGTCTTTGGGTCCATCTTGGCCCCAACCTTTCCGAAACCTGAATCCGCCTTTAACGTAGTCTCCTTTTCATCGAGATGATAATGATAGGGCGTCCGCCCGACCAGTTTTCTCTCCACGTCTATGATCTCTTCTTCCGTCATATATGGACTCCCCTTGATGGCCTTTTAGAGATAATGTATCTTTTAGTATATATGGGCAATGACATAATCTCGCACGGGTCCCGTATGAGATAGACCATTTCACATCAGATGTATTAATATATGTTGTCTATTTTCCTTCATGCTCAAGAAGAACCTCTCCTCTCTCTCCGTTAGAAGGTTCGTGGAGGAGAGCCAGATACTGGTGGGCAGCCGTTTCCAGAAGGCATATCAGCTTGACCACGGCTCCTTCGTCATGAGGTTCAACGTTTACAGGGCAGATATTGAGCCGCATGCAGGCCGGGAGGGGTCGCTTGCAGAGGCGCTTCTCTCGTACAAGCCCGAGGATAAGACCGGGTTCGGGGTGGGAGGGGAAGGGAGGTATACCAAGGCCGACCTGTTCTTCCACATAGGCGGCTATCTGTTCTTCACGCCCCACGTGATGAGGGAGATGCCCAAGACCCCTTCACCATATGCGATGATGCTCCGCAAGAGGTTGAGGAACCGGGTTCTGAAGGAGATATCCCAGGTCGGCATGGACCGTGTAGTGGTGCTCACCTTCTCCGGCGGGGAGGAGGATGACATCAAGCTCTACCTTGAGCTCTTCGGAGATGGGAATCTGATCATGGTGAGAGGTGGGATCATCGAGGCTCCCTATACCTCGAGGTCCTGGGCAAGCAGGACCGTGAAGAGGGGAGAGGAGTTCTCACCGCCCCCATCCGGCATGGACCCCCTGGAGCTCACCCTTGATGGGATGAAGGAGCTTGTGGAGGAGTGGAAGGACGATGTTGTCAGGTTCCTGATAAGGAAGGTGAACCTTCCCCCTATCTACGCGGAGGAGATATGTTTCAGGTCCTATCTGGACAAGGGGAAGAAGGTACAAGAGCTCACCGAAGGTGAGATCGAGTCGCTGTTTCTTTACGTACAGGAGGTGCTGAATGAGGTCAGGGATGGGAAGAGCACCCATATCCACTACGACAGGGAGCGCCCGGTCCTGATGGAACCTGCCCTGATGGGGTCGTTCTTCGACGAGAGGGATAGAGGCGAGATCGAGAGGAGGTTCAAGGGCGGAGACGACCTGTCGTACTCCTCCTTCGCGTCCTTCTCGCTGGCAGTAGAATCCTCCATGTTCGAGGCGGACCCTCCTCCCTCCCCTGGCGAGGTTCGCAGGGAGAAGGGGAAGAGCCGGATCGAGAGGATGTACGGGGCCCAGGTGGAATCCCTTGAGAAGAGGGAGGAGGAGGCGGGGAGGTATCATCGGCTGGCCGAGGCGCTCTATACCGATTATCAGAGGATAGAGATGATATTGACGAACTTCGACAAAAACACGTTCGAGGAACCCGGGGAGGATATCAAGGAGTTCCTGCTGGACCGGAACGGAAAAGGTGGGAGGATCAGGGTAGATGTCAAGACCGAGAAGGGGATGGAGGAGGCCCTGCTTGATATCGGCCAGGATATCAACGGGAACGCCGAGCTGTTGTACGCCCTGTCGAAGAGGTCCAGGAAGAAGGCGGCCGGCATCAAGAAGGCATTGGAGATCACCAGGGGCAAGGTGAGGAAGGTGGAGAAGGAGGAGGAGAAGGAGGCGAGGAAGCCCCCGAAACTGCGCAGGTTCTGGTTCGAGACCTTCAGGTGGGCCCACTCCTCCGAGGGCGTGCTGATGATCGGCGGAAGGGATGCTAAGATGAACGAGAGGATCGTCAAGAAGTATCTCAGGGATGCTGACTTCTATTCACACGCAGATATCCAGGGGTCTCCCTCGGTGGTGTTGCGGGTGGAGAAGGGGGACGAGGTCACTGATATCAGCAGGGAGGAGGCGACCCACTTCTCCGTGTTATTCTCCAAGGCTTTCAACGCCAAGGTGGGATCGGAAAGGGGTTACTGGGTGCTTCCCGATCAGGTGAGCAGGTCCGCCCAGTCCGGCGAGTTCCTTCCCAAGGGGTCGTTCATGATCCGGGGGAAGAAGAACTTCGTTGATAAACTGCCTCTTATGGGGGGGCTGGGGATCACATATATCCAGGGCGTTCCCAAGGCTATGTTCGGACCAGAATCCGCGGTCATCAAGAACTGCGCCGGACCGTACTACAGGATCAGGCCGGGAAGGACCAAGAAGACCGAGGCGGCCAGGGCGATCGCCTATGACCTTGGTGCCGAGCTGGACCAGGTCGTATCCGTGCTCCCCGCAGGGGACATGGAGTACGAGAAGGTGAAGAGGGAAGAGTGATGGTCAAGGTCGGAACTCTTGTTGTGGGAAACGAGATCCTGGGTGGAAAGACCGTTGACACCAACACCCAGAAGATGATCAAGCTGTTGTTCTCAAGGGGGCTCAAGGTCAGTAGATGGTGCGTTGTTCCCGATGATGTAGAGGAGATATCCGCCGAGGTTGAAAGGTTTGCACGCGATGGATATGACCTTCTGATCGTAAGCGGTGGGATGGGCCCGACCCACGACGATATCACCGTCGAGGCGATGGCGAGAGGAGTGGGAAAGGAGATGGTCAGGTCCCTGGAATGTTATGGTGTGATGGAGGGGAAATACCGGGAGAGGTATGGCAAGGGGCCGATGAGAAAAGAGAGCCTTGCATCAATGGAGAAGATGTGCAAGCTCCCCGATGGTTTTTCCCTGATCCCCAACGGGGCGGGAATGGCGGAGGGGCTGTACGGCCCTCTCTCCGAGAGGGGCATTGTGGTGATGCTCCCGGGGGTCCCCAGGGAGTACGAGGCGATAATGAACCACCCCCAGTTTCTGGAACTTTTACCCGACGGTGAGGACCTTGTGTCCGTTGATATCCATTTCAAGGGAAGGGAGAGCCAGCTCTCCATCCTGCTTGAAAATATACAAAAGGAATATCCCGGACTTGAGATCGGCTCATATCCACAGGGCAAAATGGATGTGATCGTTCGGATCACCGGTGATGTGGACGAAGTGGAAAAGGCCAGGACCGAGGTCCAAGAGGGGCTCAATGAGCTCCTTGCATAGGAGTTTCACTTTCGCTCAATTCAGCACTTCAATTTTTCCACTTGAACTTGGCCGTGAAGTGGCGCAGGACCGGGGCCTCGTAGGTGAAGTCCATTCCCTTGATGGCATCTTTTCTCTCCCACACCTTTTTAACGGATTGGACCACGTATTCCATATGCCTGTGAGTGTAGACCCTCCTCGGTATGGTGAGCCTGACCAGCTCCAGTTTCGCAGGCCGGTTCTTGCCCGTTTCAGGGTCCCTCCCGTTGAGCATCGTTCCTATCTCAACGGCCCGTATGCCCGATTCGATGTAGAGTTCCGCGCAGAACGCTGGGCCAGGAAGGTCCTCCGGACCTATGTGGGGAAGGAACTTTTTCATGTCCAAGTATACCGCATGCCCTCCCGGAGGCCACATTACCGGCATTCCCTCCTCCTTCAATCGTTCGGCCAGGAACTTCACCTGTCCTATTCTGTACCCGAGGTACTCCTCCTGGATGCCCTCGTACAGGCCCACGGCGATGGCCTCCAGGTCCCTGCCCGCAAGTCCACCGTACGTTACGAACCCCTCGAAGAGTATGGCCAGGTTCTTCACCTTATCGTAGAGCTCCTGATCCCTCAGCCCGATGAATCCCCCGATGTTGACTATGGCGTCCTTCTTGGAGGACATGGTCATCATGTCGAAGCACTCCGCCTGCATCCTGGAGATCTCCTTGATGGAGTACTTATCCATGCCCGGCTCCCTCATCTTGATGAAGTAGCAGTTCTCCGCGTATCTTGCCCCGTCAAGGCAGACCTGTATGCCGTATTTTTCGGAGAGCTTCTTTACGGCCCTCATGTTCTCTATCGATACGGGTTGGCCTCCTCCGGAGTTGCAGGTGGCGGTGACGACGGTGAATGGGATCCTCTCCTTTCCGTATTCCCTGTATATCGATTCCAGTTTTTCCAGATCGAGGTTTCCCTTGAACGGGAGGTCGATGTACGGGTCCGCGGCCTCCTTGACGGTGCAGTCGATGGCCCTCCCTTTCTTGTGTTCGATGTGGCCCTTTGTGGTGTCGAAGTGTGTATTTCCGGGAATGACGTCCCCGTCCTTGATGAGGGAGGTGTGCAGGACGTTCTCCGCCCCGCGCCCCTGGTGGCAGGGGATCACGTACTTGAAGCCAAGGATGTCCTGGATCGCGGCCTCCATCTTGTAGAAGCTCCTGGACCCGGCGTATGTCTCGTCCCCCATCATGAGGCCCGCCCACTGGCGGTCTGACATCGCCCCGGTGCCGGAGTCGGTGAGGAGGTCGATGACGATGTGTTCCCCCCTGAGCAGGAACACGTTGAGCCCCGCCTCGTTCAGGTGCTCTATTCTATCCTTTTTGTCTGGAAGATTGATCGGTTCAACCATCTTGATCTTGAATGGTTCTATCTGTGAGAAAACATCGTCGGCCATGTGTTCCCGTATCGAATACAGGTTTATAAACGGTCCCAGAAAGGCTTATCTATCCATCTCCCGGGGTATTTATTGATATTTCGTTCCATCCGATCGATACAGATTAATTAAAAAGGATGGGGACGATGATGTGATCATTATCATCTCCTGAGGTACTTCCGGTTGGAAAATGATGGAAATCTTTTTCTATATCCCAGGATGATATCAATGCGGAAAGGGGACGTTCAATGGATAGATACGAGGCTCTTGTGATCAAGGCGAAGATAGAGGAAGCCCTCCATGACCTCGACTACAAGGTAAAGATCGATTACAAGGGCCCCAAGGGTGGGGACCACTACAGGGTTGTAGTGGAGTGAATTTTTTCATCTTCTATCCTTGAGCAATTTACTCAGGACGTTCCTCTGCGCTCTCCTGAGCGTTTTCATGTAAGAAGCTGCGGACACCCCATGTTCCCCTGCAAGCTGATTGATGGTCACCTTTCTTCTATCATCGAAGAAGCCCCTGGTGTAGGATTCCTTCAGGACATCGTACTGTTTTGAGGTGAGCCCATCGAGAAGGTCCGACCTTGTGGGGTCGTAGTTAACTATGGATGTGATGGTCTCGTTCATCTCCATCTTCTCGAACAGCTCCATCAGCTTCGCTATGTTCTCCATGTAACCGATCCATCCAACCCTTATCCTATCGGGCCCGAGAATTACGGGCCAGTCCAGGAACACGTTCAGGTCCTCCATCACCATCTGGATCATCTGATAGTACCATGGCTCCTCCCTCCCGATTATAAGGTACATCCTTCCATCCTTGACGGCCCCCATATCCACCACCTGATCGATGAGAGGGTTCTGCGTGAACTGGTCCATATTCTCCTTTCCCGACCATTTCACGATCCCCATGATGGCGGACCTCTCCGGCATCAGGGATATCGGTGATAGGACGGTGATGCTGTCGATCCCCTCCAACAGGTCGGAATAACCCACCTCCCTGAGGATCTTTGGCCTGAACTCGACCGTGACCTTCTTCAGCCTTTTCCCGTCCATATTATCGTTCCTATATAAATATGGTTAATATATTGACCACTATATAAAAAGGTCTGAGGTCGATTCATACCGTTCATGTCAAGAACCAGCATGAACAGGAAAAAGGTGATCGTGGTTGGAGCAGGGCTTGCCGGATGCGCAGCTGCCTTGAGCGCGTACGAGAATGGATCATCCGTTGAGGTAATTGAATCAAGGACCAGAAGGTCGATCATCGAAGGCGAAACAACCAGTTTCGAGGCGCTTCAGAACCTCACCCAGGATGGGGACGCGCTGGAGCTGATATCGAAGATGGGGTTCGACATAGAGCCCGAGGCAACCTACATTGGAGCGAGGATATATCCCCCCTCCGGGAAACACCTCGATTTTCGACTCGGCAGGCCCCATGGATATTTCATTCGAAGAAGGGGCGAGGGGTCCATGGACCATCAGATGATAGAGAGGATCGAAAGGGCAGATATGAAGATAGAGTTCGGAACCAGGGTGGAGAGGGCAACGCCTGATGGGAGATTGACGATCTCAAAGGGTGACGATCGTTTCGAGATGAGGGCTGACATCATAATTGGTGCGGACGGCAGGTCCACGACGGTGGGCAAAGGGATCGCCTCACCGCTATATGGAAAGGATATCGCCATAGGGATCGGATGTCATTTCAAAGGGCCACATGGATTCGAACCGGGGATCGCCCAGTGCTGGTTGGGAAGCAAGCTCTGCCCGGGAGAGTACTCCTACGTGCTCCCCTCGAGGGAGGAGGTCACGGTGGTCACAACCATGAGGCCTCACATGGTCCCGAAGGGGACGCCCTATGCCCGATATCTGGAGAGGTTCCTTGAGATCCCTTCCATCAGGGAGGGGTTGGGATCATCGCGCAGGATATGCGATGTGTTCGGAAGCGTGCCGGTCACGCCGGGAAGACGATTTGGAAAGGGAAGGATACTGCTTGCAGGAGAATCGGCGAGGCTCACCGACCCCCTCCTGGGTTTCGGCATAAAGAATGCAATATTATCGGGCCATCTGGCAGGATCCTCGATCGCACACGTCGATCCCGTTAAAGAATATACCACCTGGATCAATGAGAGGATCGTTCCAGACCTGAGAAAGAGGATGAGGGCCAGGGAGACGATCATGGACTCCCTTGAGGACCATCAGATAGACCAGATGGTCTCCATGATCGAGGCGGTGATATCCGGAACGGACCCCGATGCTTTCTTCGACTCAAGGAGAAGGAAGGCCCTGGGGTCAGGTATCTGGTCGCTGACCAGAAAGGGATATGCAGGACAGGCCATGAAGCTGCTTATCCCACTGGTAAGGGCGAACTTCTCCCTGAAAACGTAGGAAAGAAATAAATCGAGTAACACGTCTCACATTTTTGGATAATCATGGCCCTGAACAAACCGGCGATCGACGAGCTCCTCAAGAAGAAAAAACTGCAGTACTGTAGTGGTGATATCTCATCCATATGCGTGAAGATAGTGGCAGTCGCCGACCTGCCAACGCGTTTCGGTGATTTTCAGATAGTCGCCTTCTACAACGACGAGGAGGATAAGGATCACATCGCCCTGGTTCGTGGGGACGTATCCGGGAAGAACGATGTCCCGGTCCGCCTCCATTCCGAGTGCCTGACCGGGGACGCGATAGGGTCCCTGCGGTGCGACTGCAGGGATCAGCTCACCACTGCCCTTGAGGCGGTGGGTTCGATGGACATGGGCATCATACTCTACCTCAGGCAGGAGGGGAGGGGGATCGGCCTCCTGAACAAGATGAAGGCGTATCAGCTTCAGGACATGGGATACGACACCGTGGAGGCCAACGAGGCCCTGGGCTTCAGGGACGACGAGCGGGATTACGCCATCGCCGCCCACATGATAAGGTCCCTGGAGATCAACTCCATAAAGCTCATGACCAACAATCCCAGGAAGATCGATGGATTGGAGAAACACGGGATCAAGGTGAACGGGCGCATTCCGCTGCTGATCACGCCCAACAGGCACAACGAGCGCTACCTAAAGACGAAGATGGCAAAATCCGGCCATATGCTTGATGATCTGTTCACCAGGGCCTGATATGCCCTTTTCATCTGGCCAATTTCACTGCTATCCTGGTGACATGTTCTCCCTGGAACCTGGCCCCATTCAATTCCACCTCGCTGGGCTCCCTTTTCCTACTTGTCATTCTTTCCCCTGTTCCGTCTCTTCTTAAGATATGACCCCAGGACCGAACCGATAAGGGCAGATGCGATCGGGACGGAAAACGCCAGAAGGTGGAGGATCACGTTCTCGTTCTCCCTCAGGGAATAGAGGATCACTATAATGGAGGATGGAATCGTCAGGGATACCCAGGCTCCAGTCCCATAAAAGAGAAGGCCGAATATGAACCCTATTACCAGATAGGCGATGAAGATAAGAACGAAGGCGAACGCCCTCTCCGCGTCCGGGCCGTCGGTGAATATCGCGTTGAACACCAGAAAGAATCCGGGGAATATCCCCACGAGGAACCCGAGAACATATCCAACGATATGTCTGATCATGGCACATTCATCCCCTTTTCAATATTAATTGGTATTCCCGAATAACGGCCTCCCGCCCACAAAAATGATATCATACTCGTAAACGATGTCCCCTGTCAATGTCCAGGAGGAATGTGATGCTATCGGAAATGAAGAGGCTGGAAAAACAGATGGATTTCATCAAGGTGGTGGACTCCCTGAAGAACATAGACCGCAGGTCGTATATACTGGACGGCTCAAGGAACGAGAACGACGCGGAGCACTCCTGGCACCTCGCCCTCATGGCCCTGATCCTTTCGGAGCATTCCAACGGTCAGGATATCGACCTGATGAAGGTGATCAGGATGCTCCTGATACACGACATCGTGGAGATCGATGCTGGTGACACCTTCGCTTACGACGAGGAGGGCAACAGGACCAAGGTGCAGCGGGAAAGGGAGTGTGCGGACCGCATATTCAACATCCTCCCGGATGATCAGGCCCGGGAGCTCCTCTCCCTCTGGGAGGAGTTCGAGGCCAGAGAGACGAAAGAGGCGAGGTTCGCAGCCTCCCTGGACCGGCTCCAACCCATCCTGCTGAACCATGGAACGAAAGGCAGGACGTGGAGGGAACACGGCGTCCAGGCAGATCAGGTCAGGAAAAGGAACGAGCACATCCACGAGGGATCGGAAACGATCTGGAGCTATACCAAAGATCTCATAGAGGATTCCGTGAAGGGAGGATACCTCGAGGAATAGGAATTTTGCACCGTCCGGACCAACCATTAAATATCATTTTCCCGTTCCCCGGAGCGGGGAGATAATGACTGGTATTTTCGGAGTTTACAGCAAGGATAACTGCATGGCAAGCCTGTATTACGGGACCGACTACCACAGCCACCTGGGGACCGAATATGGTGGGATCGCCTTTCTTGATGAGGGGCGGCCGGTGAAGAAGATACACGATATCTCGAACTCACAGTTCAAGACCAAGTTCTACGAGGGATCGGACCAGATAGACAGCAGGGCGGGTATCGGCGTAATATCGGATAAATTTCCACAGCCCCTGGTGTTCGAGAGCAAGTTCGGAACCTTCGCAATATGCTGTTCGGGCCTGGTTACAAACAGCGACGAGCTGGCCAGGGACCTCATCTCCAGGGGGATACCATTCAGTGAGATAGCCTCTGGAGAGATCAACTCCACCGAGGTGATCGCCAGCCTCATTAACACGGGAGATTCCATAATCGACGGTATCAGGAGGATGTTCGATGTGATAGAGGGTTCGACCTCTCTTCTACTGCTGACGTCGAACGGGATCTACGCGGCCAGGGACCGGAACGGGGTGTCCCCACTCGTTATAGGGGAGAAGGAAGGGGAGATCGCGGTGGCATCGGAGAGCTCTTCCTTTCCCAACCTGGGCTTCTCCATCAAGAAGTTCCTCAAACCCGACGAGATCATTCAGATAAACGACGACGGATGCAGGACGATAAAGGAGGGAAACGACAAAACCAGGATCTGCTCGTTTCTGTGGATATACACCGGTTTCCCTACCTCCACCTACGAGGGGATCAACGTCCAGATGGTCCG
>JAGLEG010000201.1 GCA_023145185.1 Thermoplasmata archaeon | reverse complement strand
TCCTCTTTGTGAAAAAGGGAGGCTCCGCCCCGCCTCCGGGGATGGAGGAGGATGAGGTTCCAATAGAAGAGGAGGAACAGCTCGAGGAGGAGCTGGATGAGCTCTCCGAGATAGAGGAGGAGGACGAGTTCCTGGAGGAGATGGAAGACAAGGAACTGAACCTGTGATCGAGCGTTCTCCTGATGCTTTCCGATCGAAAGATATATTCGTTAATTTTATATTTATTGAACATCCATTACAGAAATTGAAGGCAGTCCCCATGGATGACCTTCAAGAGGGATCGCCATAGGGTGGTCCCAGGTCTGGGAGGTAATGCCACATGGACCCTGAACTTGAGAAAGAAAATGTTGAGGTGGATGATGCAGCCGGGGATATCAAGGCCACCAAACTTGGCTTGAAGAGGGTTCAGATAGCGCTGATCGCCTCGCTTGTCGCATTGATCATAGGTTTCATTACCTCACTGTATCTCGATCACATCTTCCAAAGCGGGAACCTCGAGGAAATCGAGAAGGTTAGGATCATAGGCGCCGTATCCGGTTTTGTTCAGCTGGGTATCCTGATCTTCTATATGATCTTCCTTTTCCTTGGGATAAGATCGATCAGGAAAGGAAGCGGTTCATTCTCCAGGGAACATAAGTTCAACCTTGACTGGGCCTGGAAGCTGTTGATCGGGATAGCCGTCCTCAATGGTTTGGGTTTCATCATCCCCTTCATCTCTATTTTTTCGGCCATGTGGCCCAGGTCCATCTCCGATCCCTATTTGCAGATCGCAATTACAATGGGCATTTCCAGGGTGATCGGATCCGTTCTGTTGATATTCTGGATCCTCCTATTGATCTCCTGCATCAGGGAGATCGCTCACAAGAGGGAGAGGGACATGATATATCTCTATGGGCTCGGGATCATCGTCAATTACTTCATCATGATCCCATATTTTCTCTTCTCCTACTCCCCTGAGATCATTGCAGATCTCCTGATGAAGACCTCCATTTTCACCTCCTACCTTCACATCGCCATCTCGATCGCGGTGACCGTGTTTGCGATACTCGCATATGCAGGCACCCGAAAGAGGATGAAATTGAAGGACGAGAGTGATCTAAGGGAGGGAGGTTTCCTTGGAAGGCCCACCGCCCTGACCAGATACACGACGATCGGACTTGGTGAACCCATCAGGTTGATAGCCATCTTCCTTCTGGCAGGTTTGATAATTGGCGGTGTGAATGCGTATCAGTTCAACTCGTGGATAAACGATCCCTTCGACCATATTGAAAGGGATGGTATCCTGGATCTCCTCACCTCATCGAACGCTCCAATGGTCGAGATAGAGGACGTTCTCATCGAGGAACTGACGTTCACTGACACCGCCATGGAGGGGGAGGCGATCCAGATCGATATCAACGACCTGGGTCCGATAATATTCGTTCATGCCGAGCTAAGGTGGACGGATGAAGGGGATATCAGGATGAAGGAGAACGAGCCCGATCGGTTTGAACTTGGGATCGTTATGAACCTGGATGTGTTCGAAGGGGTTCAGAGCTACGAGACGGGTGAGAACCCCAAAGGCGGAGAGGGTCAGATCGAATGTGAGGTGCCCTATGATGAAGGATATGCCCACAATTACGCCAACGCCTCCGTAACCGTTTTACTTATAGAGGCTGGTGACCTGCACAGGACGGTAGGCCCTGAGGTGA
>JAGLEG010000200.1 GCA_023145185.1 Thermoplasmata archaeon | reverse complement strand
CCTTGAAGGCCGATACGGATGGTGGCGGCGTATCGGATGGTGATGAGGTGAACCACCCGACCTCGCAACCGGACCCCCTCTGGCCGGGCGATGATCTGCTGATCTACGATACAGATGGTGATGGGCTGACAGACCTGGAGGAGAATGCGACCGACTCCAGGACGAGATGGGACGACCCCGACACGGACGGGGACGGCCTGCTGGATGGCGAGGAGCTGAGGAGCTATCACACGTACCCATGGACCATGCATACCGATCACGATGGCGTAAGGGACGGCGACGAGGTCCGAAACGGCACGGACCCGCTGGTTGAGGATACGGATGGAGATGGGCTCTGGGATGGGAAGAACCAGCTTTACAACGGTACATATCACTGGGGGGAGATGGATGGGAGGCTTGGTTTCCTCAACTACCGATACGGGCCGACCGGCCCGCTCAACCCGGATACGGACGGTGATGGCCTGTGGGACGGAAAGAACATGATGGTGGACAATGTATTCCATTATGGGGAGACGGACCCGATCAACAGCTGGGGTTTCACCGACCCTACAGATCCGGACATGGATGGGGATGGTTTGACAGACCATGAGGAGTTGATACTCTATCGATATGATGATTCCAAGGTGAACTGGGACCGCCATATTGGCCTGGAGGACCACACCTCCCCATACCACAAGGACACCGATGAAGGGGGAATGCCGGACAGGATGGAGATCGAGCTGGGCCTCAATCCCATTAACGGTGATGACGACGACGCCCTGATGGACCCGGACGGGGACGGCCTCACCAATGCAGAGGAGGCGATATTGGGCACCGACCCGGAAAAGAACGACACGGACGGGGACACGCTGCAGGACGGCGAGGAGGTCCGTAGATACTCGACCGATCCGCTTGATGGGGATTCCGATGGGGACCAGCTCCAGGATAACGAGGAGATCGCGATACACGGGACGGACCCGAACGATCCAGATTCCGATGGGGACGGGCTGAGCGACCATTCCGAGGTCACATACTCCCACGAGAACTCGACCGTGGACTGGGACGGGGATGGGATCATCGATCATCACACGGACCCGAACAACCCCGACACTGACCTGGATTCCCTGAATGATAGGAGGGAGTCCTATATCGGGACCAATCCCCTTGACTGGGCCGATCCCGGAACAGGCAACCTCCCGGACCGTACCCCGAAGGTAGTGATCGAGACCCTGCCCGAGGTGCTGGAAAAGAGGGATGGGGCCGATCCCTTTAAGGTGACCGGATCCGTGGAAGGTGAGGATGGGCTGCGCCTCCCGAACGTCTGGGTATCGATACTGCTGGTCGGTGGAGACATCTCCGGTGATGAGGCACTTCTCAGGGAGTCCAACCCCGACCTGAGAGTAGGTGGGACATATACCGACGAGGATGGTTTTTTCATCATCTCATGCAAGTTGAACCCGGAGACGCCGTATGGAAGAACGAAGATCTATGCGGTCTCTTCTGAATTGAGATACTATGGGAAGAAGTACGTTCCCGCGGTATCACATGGTGTGGATGTCATTGTACACAGCCAGGCCGCCCTCTCGGTCGACCTGCAATACGGCCCGTACGCCCCGGGAAGCGTCCTGCTTGTGACGGGAGATCTCCTCGACATAGGCGTCCTGCCCTGTGAGGGTGAGGAGGTACTGCTCTCCACATCCTGGGGATATCTGATCAAGGGGGCCACGGGACAGGATGGGCGCTTCACGTTCAAGGTCTCACTACCGTGGAAGGAGGGTGATGAGGTGGTCTCGATCACATTTGCCGGGAGCTCTTACCTCACGCCCGTCAACGGAAGCTATCCTATTTCCATAAAGGCGGGCCCAAGCATCCTTCTCGGGATATCTGCAGAGGAGGTACAGACCGGTGATACGATCGTGATCCAGGGTGCCGTTAGCGGGATATCAGGTGTGGACAGATACCTCCTCAATCTCTCCATATATGGGCAGTTGGATGGGAACCTGGTGTATGTTGATCACCTCAAACCCGACTCCACGGAGTTCTCGTTTGATGTATATATCGATGGGATGAAATTTCAAGGAGGCGCTTACTCCATCGTCGTTTCATACCGGAAAGATGGGCTGGGAATGTCCGTGAACAGCTCCCTTGGATTCACCGTCCTCGAAAAGGCGAGCATATTGATGGACACGCATGACCTCGTCAGGGGCGATGTGAACAGGATCTCGATCCTGCTCCTTTCAGCCCAGGGCATTGCGCTTTCGGATGAGCTGGTCACGATCGGATTTCCAAATGTCACCTGGGTCCTGCCGACCTCGGGAAGGACGAACCAGACCGGACGTGTCCTCCTTGAGGTGGATGTCCCGGTGGGATCGCCCACTGGCAGCGTTGAGATGGTGGTGGAACATCTTCCATCCGAGGGTTCATTGACCCTGGGGGAGAGGATAACGACAACCACCTATATCGTGTCCAGAACGTACCTGCAGATCGATCACCTCCCGGATACATTCGTTCTGCCCGACAAACTCTCCTTGACCGGAAGGCTCACGGACGATTCGGGGGAGGGGCTCGTCGGGGAGGGGATGATCGAGGTGTCGATAAACGGATATGATCTCACCTCGATAGATACCGGGACCGGGGGCTGGTTCAACCTGACCCACACCATATCTCCCTATACGAGATTGGGGCCCGGCGACCTGAAGGTGGGCTTCTACGATGTCAGCGACGAGAGGTCCGGACACTATCTGCCCGTGGAGATATCCTCGAACATAGAGATATTCACATCGACATATTTCGTCCACGGATGGGAGGAGAGGGATGGAAATGTGACCATTCACCTCTCCCTTGGAGGGGATGGGGGAAAGAGGATCGACGGAGCACCCGTGGAGGTGGGCGTGGGTTCTGAGTTCCGTACCGTATATACCGATGGATATGGAAACATCTCGATCGACCTGGGGCCGCTGGAAGGCGGCACGCGGGTCACTATGGTGTTCTCCGGGGACCCGGGAAGGTACCTCCGCCCGTCGTGGGGCAACATGACCATATCATATGAGGAGGGGGCAACTGAAAATGAACTGATGTTCACCCTAACGATCGTGGTGGGGTCGATACTATTGGTCGGATGTATCTATCTTGCAGTAAGGATCATGGCGATCAAAAGGAGGGTCGACACACAGAAGGTTCGGGAGAAGGGGCGCAGGTCAATGTACCAGTACGAACCCGATAACATGGCCCAGAAGGTTGTGGTGGACACGTACAGGAACATCATGGAACGAATGGGTGATCGTGGATATCCAAGGGATGAGAGCGCGACGCCCGCGGAGTACATCTCCGCAATTCAGGACCTCAACAGGATGGACGATGTGGCGGACCTGGATGTTCTGACCGGCCTCTTCCAGGAGGCCCGATATTCCGATCACCAGTTGAGGTCCGATTCGATAAACAGGGCGAAAGGGCTTGAGAAGAGGCTTATTGGCAGCATAGACCAGATGGAGGAGAGGGAAAGCGAACAGGTGGGCGTGAAAACCCTTTCCGCGAAAGAGGACAGGGGCGATATCTGGAAAATGAGGTCGGATCCAGAGATGGACCTCATGGACCTTCTGGGCTCCAAGGAGGTGGGAGTATGAGGCCCCGCATTCCAGTAGTTCTCACGATGGTCATGATAGCATCTCTTGTGGTCAGCGCCGTCCTGCTGGTAATGACGTCCGGGGAAGGGGCCTATACCAGCTACGATGGGTCCTGGCAGGGCCTCTCCTACCTGAGGGGCCACCTCGATGATGAGGGGTATGACGTGGAGGTTCTCATATCATCGAGCTCCCTTCTCCTCTCGGAGGAGGATCCCGAGAGGACGATATTCCTCTCCCTTGGGCCGGAAAGGGCCTACACCCTGACCGAGATGCATGCGATCGAGTCATTCCACGGTCGGGGGGGCAGATTGATTCTGGCAGATGATACCGGTGAGATGGGTCCCCTGGCAGAGAGGTTCGATGTCGGTTTCCCGTCCGGACAGCTGTACGATGAGAACTTCCAGGTGAACCCATCGTTCGTCAGGGTCGATGTGAACCTGGCGGACCAGTTCTCCGGGACGCTGCTCCTGAACAAGCCCTCGTACCTGATCCATTCGGGAGGCAGGGTCATTGCAAAGAGCGGCGGGTCCGCCTGGGTTGACAGGAACGGCAACGGTCTGAGGGATCTGGACAACTCCACTTCGGGAGAACCCCTTGGAGAGAAGACCATAGCGGTGATAATGGATCACGATCTTCTCTTCCTGGGAGGGGGATGTGCGGTATTCATATCGGACCCCTCCCTGTTCCTGAACGAGATGATCCACCAGGAGGACAACATGGAGTTCATATCCTCTCTCATCTCCTACCTCCTGCCGGATGGCGGCACCATCGTCATCGACGATGGTGTACATCAGATGGATGGGGCGTCCTCCGTGTTCCAGAGGGGGGTATTGGGCCTCGTGTTCCTGCTGACCGATGTGAACATGAAGATCATAGTGGGCTCCATGGCCGTGATAGTAATATCGACATTCGTCTACCTGTTCGATCCGCCGGAGAGATTGGCGCACATCTGTCTGCTCGATAGAACAGGCCTTGCCGAGCTGGCCGAGCTGAACCTGACAGGGCGGGACACTATCGAGATCAAGAAGATAATCCTGGACCGTGTCAGGGTCAGGAACAGCCTGAGCGTCGAGGATTTCTCAAAGCTGGGCTGGGGCGACGTCCGTAAGATGATCGACGATGATCGGCTGTACCGCTTCGTAAGGTCCAACAAGAGCTACACCGTGGAACAGCTGGAGAGGATATTGGTGGAGGTGACCAGATGGGGCGGGTGAGCGTCTTTTCCAGAAAAGCGATGGGATACGGCGCAGCGACCCTCACCTTGTTCATACTCTCGCTGGTCCTATCCTCGGGGCTGTTCCTTATGATCTCGTTGATAGGAATGGCGGTGATACTCCTCTCGCTCTCCTTCATACCCAGGAAGCCCGAGGTTACGAGGCATATGGATCCCGACCTGCTTCATGAAGGTGATGAGGTCGAAGTGGTGCTGAAGGTGCAGGGAAAAGGCGGGCTGGGCCAGGTGGAGGTACTTGACAGGTTGTCTTCGACCCTCAGGATCCAGAACGGAAACAACCATGCATTCCTCCCTCCCGGGGAC
>JAGLEG010000020.1 GCA_023145185.1 Thermoplasmata archaeon | reverse complement strand
ATGGAGCGTTGATCTCCTGGTATGGGACCAACGAGACAGATATCGATCACTACTCCATCTACATGAACTCCACCCCTCCGCTCCTGTGGGAGGCGGATGGATGGGACCTCGTTGCGAACACGTCCGGTGTGGAGGTGTCGATAGGTATCTCCGGTCTGGTCGATGGTTTGGAGTACCTGTTCAGGGTCTCTGCCGTTGGCACTTCTGGCTACGAATCGACCCCCAGCGTCTGGCTTAACATGACGCCGATGGATTCGACCCCGCCAAATGTGGACCTTCTGACCACATCTTACACGATCGTTGGTATCGCGGAACTGGAGTTCATCGGGGACCCGGACCTGGATCGGGTCGAGGTGGAGTACTTCAACGACACGGACAACAATGGGGTCGCTGATGATCCAGGCGAGGAGTATCGCCCTGTGGCCATTGGACCTCCTGTTGGTTTCAAATGGGATACGAGGTCGGAGGCTGGAGGCCCCGGAGACGTTCCCCACATGATGTTAAGATACCGCGGATATGATGAGGTGAACAATACGTCGAACTGGAAGGAGGCGTCAGGGTTCTCGGTCGACAACACCGGCCCGGGCTCGGTATCCATCATAAGCCCGCCGCCCAGGATCACCGATCAGGAGGTCTGGGTCGTTGAGGGCCTGTCGGAGCCACTTGGCTGGGTGGTCGTGAAGGTAAATGGCGAGGAGCAGACGAACAATACTGTGGGAGGGTCTGGGAGATTCGATATCTACCTGCGCCTCGAAGAGGGTTACAACGAGGTCCTGCTGGAAGCCTATGACAAGCACGGGGCGGGGCCAACGAACCGTACGTACGATATAACACTTGACACCCTCATCCCAATTCCCGTTGTGGATGTTGTCTCCTCTGACGTGGAGAGGGAGATATCCCCGGAGGGTTCAAGGTTCAATTCGACCAGCTACGATGTCGGACTCGACCCGGCTTTCACCCGGGTGGACAACACCTCCTGGAAGGTGGTGGATCCCGAGGGAGGGATCCTGTTCGAGGGCTTCGGCACAAGCGTGCTGATCCACTTTGATTCACTTGGATACCACTGGGTCAACCTCACCGTGAGGGACCCGGCGGGCAACCAGAATTACACGGCGGTACGGGTGAATGTCACGGACACCACACCTCCGGTGGTGAATTTCACCGGCCCGGAGGTAGTGGACGAAGATCACTCCGTTCAGTATACTGCGGATGGGACGACAGATAATGATCTGTCATTCGACGGCCGTCCGCTCACCTCCTACGTGTGGTTCTTCGAGGGGCGTGGCTGGAACAGCACCCACCACGGACATACCATCTGGATAAATTTCCCACATCCCGGGACCTACAACGCGACGCTTGAGGTGACGGATGGCGGAGGGAACGTGGGAAGCAGGACCAGGCAGGTGATGGTTCTGGACCATACACCACCCACTGGAAGCATCAGCGGTCCCTTTGCCGTCTACCTTGGCCAGCCGGTAGAATATCTCCCCAATATCACCGATAATGACGAGCATTTCCCGGAAGGGGCATATTTCAGGTGGAACCTCTCCTACTATTCCGGTGCGGAAGTGGAATGGTCTGTCTCCCTTGAAGGCTCCATTTTCCCATTCAACTTCACCCAGAAGGGCTACTACACGTTGAAGCTCATGGTTAGGGACCCGTCGGGAAATTCGATGAACAGGAGCGTTGGAATTGACGCCTACGGCGATCTCACTGCCCCCTCTGTGGTCAGCATATATCCGATCCCGAACAGCACCATGCAGTATCCAGAGGACCTCAAGGTCACCGTCACGTTCAGCGAGGATGTGGACCAGGATACGCTTGCCGGGTCCGTGTGGTTCGAGGATATCACCAACCTATCCGGCCTGAAGGTAGAGGCGAAGATCGAGATGGTCGACGGTAAGCAGATATGGGTGACCTCGCCTGATCTGCAGCTTGGCCACACGTACAGGTTCGTTGTTTCCAGAGGCATAGCGGACAGCTGGGGAAACATTTTGACAGCCCAGGAGAGCAGAAATTATACTATCAGGAGCCAGTTCAGCCTGATTTTCCCGGATGGTGTCTCCCCCGTTGGTCTCGAGGCAAATTTCAGCGTTGGAGAGAATATTGTTCTTAGGTTTACCAACCCCGTCAGGCTGACCTCCCTCCTCAACCATCTCAGGATATGGGCGGTGCCCACTGACGAAGGTGATGGCGGGTTCGAGGTGAGCTTTGAGGTCGAGGCGGGCGAGGATGAGTTCACAGCCATCATCCACGCGGACCTGGATGAGGGACTGGCGTATGAGGTACACCTCGCCTACACCCTGAGGGACATCTACGATTTCAAGTTGGAGAAGGATTACCAGTGGGATTTCAAGACCTATAAGCCATACGTCCCTCAGAACGATACTCCCATTATCGACGAGGATGATGGGGGTGAGGGCGAGGTGGGTCTCAACCTGGACCAGTATGTCCCCCATCTCCTCATCCTGGTGGCCATCGTTCTGTGTTTGATCATCATATTCTCGGCGATATCCCGGGCCAGGAGGAGGAGGAAGATGAACAGGATCTGGGAACAGGCGGGAGACGCGCCGGATAGGAGCAGGAGAGGGGGCCAGGTTGATGAGGTCCACCCAGGAGATGGCCCCTTATCGGTGGGTGGAGGAGCTGTTGTCGGTAGTGCCGGTGCCTTGACCTCCCCTCCCAAATATGAGGACCTCTACGGATCTCCACCTCCTGCTGATAAGGAGATGACCGACCCCATCAGCCCCGTGATCGGTGCATCCAATGAATTCGGGATCGGCGATGAAGGTATCCGGTGGGACGATGAGGAGCGATCCGATTCGTCTAATCTTCTCGATGACGACGACGAATCAGATTGGGAGGAGTGAAACAAAAGATGGGCTGGTTTCAATGATAATATGGTTTTATGGTCTCAAAATCCAATTGTATGATGAGAAACATTATTAAGGTCCTTCGGACTCTATATGGACGAAGGTAAGTCGCCAGGTTGGTTATTGTCGATGACGATGGGTCTAAAGATACGGCGGATGATCAAGGAGACCGGGGAGGACCACCCCGAGTTGAAGGAGGAAGCCCAGAAACGTAAGGAGGTCAGCGACAACGTC
>JAGLEG010000002.1 GCA_023145185.1 Thermoplasmata archaeon | reverse complement strand
AGTTGGGATGGAGGTCAGGAGCTGATGAGATTGTATAAAGAAATTGATCTCAAGGATCAATTTACTTGACCTGAACTCATTGTTTGAATGAAGAATAGATCGTGTTCCTGGTATGTTGTTCACATAGGGTCCGAGGCACACTTTCAACTTCTCCCGCCTCCCGCGACAAACACAGCAGACCCCATGTTTGGGTAATCTGTATTTTCATCATGGACATCTTGAAATATCCCTTTACCATTTGGTCATCAGGTGTGTTCACATGGTAGAAATTCTTGACCTCGATAACGCAAAACACCGGATGCAGATGGTATTGAACCGAACAGGCCTTCATCATCATATCGACGCAGAGATACTTTCGAATTGGTTGGATATTGATGATGGAAAAAATCTGGGCATCATGCCTATTCTAAGATTATTAACCGGCCTCATGACTCCCGAAAAGTTCAATGATGGATCCAGTCTGGATCTATTGGTGTCTTCCATAATGGATCTGCACAATTCCATTAACGCCCGTATTGTGGATGATGTGTTCAAACGAGATAAGTTGAAAATTGGAGTGTCCGAGGTCAAGCTTCCTCCCAATGAATGGACCGTCCATTACTCCAATGCCATGAAGATGATGCACGATGACGATGTCGTTGGAGCATCCGACGAATTCGATGAGGTTTTCGAATCCCTCCTGGAGGAACATACAACGGACCACTATCTATACCGGGTCTATTACAATGCCTCCCTGGCCCATCTTCTCGGAGGGAGGCCCGATCTTGGAATGCTCTGTCTGGATCATGCTATAGAGCTGAATCCAAACTACCCTCTTGCAAGGAAGAAACGGGAGGAATTGGAAGAGGATGAATTCCTCGAAAAACTGATTGAACTTGGCATATACAAGAGGTTGACAAGAAGAATAGAAAATAATTCTCCTTTCGGGGACCTGGACCGAATAATGCACCTGTCAGAGAAAGAATTGATCATGGGCCTTCAAAAGATGGGTGTTGAATTTTCAAAAGAGGAGTTCCTGGAGCATTCCAGAAAGATGAATTCGATGGATGAGCTTGCAGAAGAGGTCTACTATCCACAGGTCAATAAAGAGGATTCCAACACGGACCTGGTGTGGATGACAACCCACGCGCTATGGAACATCTACTGCCCCGAAGAGCCCGCAATAGAGTATATAATGGACATACTCGGCGATATTGAAGGCCTTCTGGATGAAGATGATGAACCCAATATCGACATTCTCGATAAAGGCCTTACGGAGTTCGAGAAATGGATATACAGTGAAAAGAAGGGATTCATAGACTGCTGGAAGGCCACCTCTGTTTACAGTTCAAGCGACAGGCACACCCTGATGGAGATCTTCATGATATTAGGTGAAGAGCACCAATCCCATGAGAGGATCACATCACTATCTGACCATCTGTTCAAAAAGATAGGAGACCCACTATGGAAAGTTGCCCTGCTGATACTCAATGATGGCGATCTGGATGTTAGCTATGATAAGTTAAGGAGTGACTATCCCCGATCCTACCTGATCCCCCTTTACATGTCTCTTCATTCAATGCACGGGGGATATATCAACAAGGCCCACGAATTCATCCTTGAGGCGATCGAGGTTGCGGAGGGGAACAGGAAAGATGGAGTGGAATATGAATGGAATTCAGGCTCGATCAAAAGCGATCTCACCCACGTCTATGACATTCTTGAGAACCTCTATAAGTCAGAGGAACCGAATGGAAAAATGATCGATATCCTTGAAAGGGGAATGAAGAACATTGATGAGCTGTCAGACGAAGTTGATGAGGAAAGTGTGGAAAAGAAGATGAAAGAGATCATGAATGATATCATAAAAAAGAACCCGGCGATCAGATACATGGAATTCATCGGAGATCTCGGAATCCATTTCGAAACCGGGGAGGATGTGGCATCTGATATTAGGGACCTCAATATCCATAGAATGTTGAAGGAGGATAAGAAGATCGGAAGAAATGACCCCTGTCCATGTGGT
>JAGLEG010000199.1 GCA_023145185.1 Thermoplasmata archaeon | reverse complement strand
ACATCCACATCCATCTCATCGGTCATCAGCGAGTTGTCATCTCTGTCCATTATGACGAGATGATAGCTCATGTTCATGGCTGTAGTTGGCACCTCCATGATCCCCGTCCACGCGGTCCCATCCAGCGATCCCAGAGGGAGATCTATAGAATGGGTAAAGAGGTCCACAACCGCCCTTACGGAGGTCACACCTGTATTGTCATCCACGCTCACGTTGAACGCGAACGGGTCCCCGGTGTAGCCCGTATCATCGGACACATCACCGGTTATCATGGGCTGGTCGTTGTCCATTATCACGTGGATCGAACGGTCTGTCATGAGCCTGTTCCCGTTGACATCCGTTGCGTGTAATCTGTAGCTTAATACCCCTGTTCCATCGGAGGGGATCTCAATGGTCGTTCCGAACATGTCCCCCTGGAGCGGGGCCAGCTGCTCGTAGAGAGGGTTGTTTCCCTCCATGGTGTGTTCCAGCATTACATTGGAGAGATAGACATCGTCCTCCACCATATATTCGATGACGAAAGGGTCGCCAGTGGTGGGGGTACCCATGGTCATCTCCTCTGCGAAAGGGGAAACGTCGTCCACCGGATAGAACATCGGAAGCGGGTCCGTCGCGGATGGGGTTCCATCCAGGACGTAGGGTGTGGCCCAGGTGACATCTGCCATCCTGGCATCCGGGTATCTCTCCAGGTAATCATCCCAGTAGTTGCCCATATCCAGGGACCAGAAGTTCGCCTTGCTGTCCTCGTAAGCCTGCACTCCTCCCCCGTTGTTGTCGAGGAAGCTGTTGTAGTAGAAGAAGTTCTTGGCGTTGGTGTCGGAGGAGTATAGTCCATAGGATAGGTGGACGAAAAGGGAGTTGCTCCTGACCAGCACGTTCGAGGAGCTCTGGATGGTTATTCCCCTTCCGTTCCTTCCCAGGGTGTTTTCAAGGATCTTCGTGTTGTTCGCCATTATCCCCCTTATCCCGTCCCCCTGGTTGTCCTTGATCACGCAGCTCTTGATGTTGACGGTGCTGTTTTGGATCAGGATCCCGTGGCCCTGCGACAGGTCTATCCTCGATCTGACGACCGCGCCGTTCTGTACGTTCATCAGGATGATGCCGGATGCCTCGACGACGGCGTCCCCCACGGCGGAGTGGACGTGTACCTCACTTATGAGAAAGAACTTGGAGGTGTTTGCGATGTATATGCCGTATGGATGTCCCGAGGCGTCGATCTCCCACCCCTCGATGAGGTAGGGGGTATCCTGGGAGCCGTCCCCTGATACAACTCCGTTCTCCGTCGTGAAGTCCGCATCGGAATCGATCCTTATGATATCCGTTTCCATCACCTCGATATCCAGAAGTGGACCCGGGTCCGCAATGGTCCCGGGAAGGATGAAGGCAGCTGCCAGAGCGATTATGATCGAATAGAGGATTATTGTTCTCATTGGTATCAGCTCAATGAGGATTTGAACCTGAAATGGGTATATAGGATTATACCCAGAATATTGTAGATACCAATTTATTGGTGTTTTTGATTTTTTATATGATATTGATCTCCGAATGGATATCCATAGATAGTGATCGAAAAAAATTATAATTTGAATGGAAAGGTGGTTATATGTGAAAATTCAATAATTTGTCGACGGAAAGGTATAACGCCATTTCCCCACACCATAATTCCAAAGGGATCCGTCCAGATAAAGGAGCCATCCCTGTCCGCAGGTTCCCGTGCTCCTTTATCACACCTTCTGAGTAAATAATAATTATTGTTGAACATACTCAACAATAATATTCCATTATCGTGGGGTATGATACGCAATAAAATATTTATATTGTAGAACATATTATACAATATGGAAAACGATCTTGAAAGCTATATGGCAAGCATCAATCCATGGTGGTTGACAGACAGGATCGATAGCGCCAGGGGAAAGATCAAAAGAGAGGACCTGGAAGATATTCTGGAAGATATGGAGTTGAACAGGATAATCCAGTTGCTTGGTCCCAGGAGGGCAGGAAAGACCACCATGATGTATCTGATCATGGATCATCTCCTATCACAGGGGGTCCAGACTAGAGATATACTCTATTTATCCCTGGATGACCCCGTTCTTCAGACTATCTGTGAACACCCTATCTCCGATCCGATAGATATGTTCCTGGAAAGGATAGCAGGAGAGGATACCAGGTACATTTTTCTTGATGAGATCCAGGACATCGATGGGTGGTACAAATGGCTAAAGGGGTATCATGATCGGAAGACGGGATTGAAGTTTATCATATCCGGATCATCCAGTTTGAGATTGCAAGAAGAGGCGAACACCTACCTGAGAGGAAGGGTGATATCTTTCGTTCTGTACCCTCTATCCTTCAGGGAATTCATAGAGATAAGCGCAAATGAAGCCCCCTCACCTCATTTCAAGGATGGAGAGATAGAGTTGTTGAAGGGATATTCCTCCGTCTCCAGGCTCCTTGAGGAGTATCTTATCGTGGGAGGTTTCCCGGAGTGGTTCGAGATCGATCCCAAGATGCGGAAACCAGAGAGATGGTTCCGGATGCTTTATGAGGATGTACCAAAAAAAGCATTTTACGAGGATGTTGTAAAACGGTTTAACATACGAAACCCGAAAGCCATGGAGGTCCTTTTCGCATTTATTGCCCAGAACCAGAGCCGGGTACTATCCTACGAATCCATGAACAGGGTAGTGGGGCTCGACAGAGCCACCCTCCTGGATTACATCCAGTTCCTGACGTCAACATACCTTTTGATCGTGATCGGCCTCTGGTCGGAAAAGCTCAGCACCACCGAGAAGGCCAAGAAGAAATACCTGGTTCTCGACCAGGGGATCCGGAATGGCATCCTGAGGGAGTATAATATTGGAGATAATAATCTGGGATTCATTGTGGAAAATGTCGTTGGAGTCTACCTTCATCGCCTCTGTGAGAGGGAAGGCCTCAAACTTTCTCACATCAGGTCCAACGGTGAGGTCGATTTCGTTGTATCCTCCAATGAAAGGTCCGTCCCGGTAGAGGTGAAGAC
>JAGLEG010000198.1 GCA_023145185.1 Thermoplasmata archaeon | reverse complement strand
TGTTGATCTCTCTTTTTGTCCGCCCGTGACCTATGTTCGTGCATAGGTCCGTTTCATATGGGGGGGCCGAGTAAGGGGTCCTTGCCAACTTGGATGTTTCGATCACAACAGAATCCAGGATCGATCGATTTGGATATTCAATATGGGAAATATCCTCAAGAGAGGCGTGGTCGAGATCTATATATCCACGATAGAGTATAGGCTCTGCCGTCTTCATTCTGTATATGAGCTGGGCGGATATATCACGATCACCTACCATGGTCTCCACCCCATTATACTACTTTTTGAGATAACGTATTTTCTGAAGGAAGTTGGTAGGGCATCGATCGCATAGTGCTTGAAATAACTTCCCAAAAGATCACGATCTTTACCTGATAATCTCATCTCGTTAAGGTTGTCAGTTCTGTCAACAAGTGAGGATGAGGAATATATCGTTCCTCCTATCGCATGTTCGAGTATCTTACCATTGATCTCGCCATTGACTATCAGGGTTCCATTGGACATGTGATCGCCAACATCCCCATTTACATCGCCATCGATGATGATCGTTCCCCCTGTCATGAAATTACCCGCATTGCCCCCACATTTACCCTTGATAACAAGGATTCCCCCTTTAAGGTTCATGCCAGCATCGCGATCGGAACCGCCAAGAATTATTATTCCACCATTCGCCATTCTATCGCCGGTATATGGTCCGGAATTTCCATTAAGTGTTATAACTGCACCATTGTTCAGGGCACCGAAGTATTTTCCCACATTTCCGTTTAAATGTAACTCGACGTTCCCTTGCAATCCCACTGCAAGTGAGTTTTGTCCCGATAGACCTGCGATCTTTATCCTGTTGGAGCGTAACCTCAATTGAATGATGGCCCGGTTGATCTCTTCAGAGGATTTGATCTTGTTATTGGCTGTGCTATCATGAGCCTCGATCATTATATTACACCCAAGGGGTTAATCATGCTATCCAATATTTAACCTCCTGATATAAATGCGATTTAGTGTGTCATTTGATGGAAAGGTTTATTTTTTTTCCGCATAATAGGGTGGACAGGAGAAAATCGATGAATGACATCAAGGTATTGGATGGTTTCATTGCCCTGGAAGAGCTGAGATTGAAGGATTCGTTCAATATCTTTCACAAGATCATAAAGAGTGAAAATGGCTCGACAAGAACATATGAGGCTTTGATAGGGTTGGCATTGACACACAGAGGCCTTGGAGATATGGACGAATCCATTGATCTACTCAATAAAGCTGTTGAACTGATAGATGATCCGATCGAGGCCTATCATGATCTTGGGAACCTTTACGAGGAAATTGGAGATCATATGATGGCAATACAGTATTTTGATAAGGCACTGAGCATAGACACAGATCATATGGAATCATATATCAACCGTGGTGTTGCCTGGTACAATATGGATGAGATCGATTCCGCCGTAAAGGATTTCAAGAATGCTCAAAAACTATCAAAATATTCCACTGTAGCAACTACCAATAAAGGGATATGTTATCTTGATCTGAGGAAATATGAAAAAGCGATAGATGTGTTCGATAGAACCCTGGAGATCGATCATCGAAATATCCACGCTTTACTTGGGAAAGGGCTGGCATTATACTATATGGATAGATACGATGAATCGATAATATGTTTCGATGCAGCACTATCAATAAACCCTGGATTTTATATCGCACACTATTTCAAGGGAACGATCCTTAAAAAATTGGACCTACCACAGGAGGCTATAGAGGCGTTCAATAAGGCAGTTAAGGTCAGGGAGGATTACTCTCCAGCCTGGTTCGAATTGGGGGGGATGATGGCTCAACATGGCGATCAGGATGGAGCCCTTGATGCATACGAAAGATCCATCGTAAACAGTAATATCTTTTTTGAGGAGGCCATGTTCAAGAAAGGCAAACTCCTACTGGATATGGAAAACGATACCAAAGAAGCAATAAAGGTTTTTAAAACGATATGCAAGAAAAATCCCTATGTTCCCAAGGTTTGGTATGAGCTTGGTAGAGCATTGAGCATGAGCAAAGGAAAGACCAAACAATCCATAGATGCCCTCAAGAACGTATTGAATCTGGACCCGGATAATTCAGAAGCGATAAAGATCCTCGCAATTCAGTATATTCAGATCGGGAAAGAAGATAAAGCGCTTAATATTCTGAAAAATGGAATGATGAAGAACCCCTCCTCGAAGAATCAGCTTCTAATATCCGATATTCACATGGATATGGGACAACCAAAAAAAGCCATATTGGCGGCAGAGGAGGCACTATCATTGGATCCTTTGAATTATCACGCCTGGTTGACCATGGGCCGGGCCTATGGGAGGATAAATCGTTTGGAAGAGTACAAGCAATGTCTGAGAAAATATCTGAATTCAAACCCCAACGACAGTGACGTTCAGGGAGAACTGGAAGACCTTTGACCTCATATTACAACACGTTCCATATCGAATCCAGTACGGTACCATCTATATATTTTACGATTCCAACAAGTTGATCTCCAAGTTTGGGATCTCTCTCAACAGCTCCATGTTCAAAGGATATTTTCCTCAATTCATCTATCGAGAAAATGGGGACTCCCGACCTCTTACAG
>JAGLEG010000197.1 GCA_023145185.1 Thermoplasmata archaeon | reverse complement strand
TATCCACCCAGGTGGGAACGTCGTTCACGTTCAACACCTCCAGCTGGAATATTGTCGAGTTGGAGAGCCCCCTGGGATCGGATGCGGTAATATTTACCTCATAGGTCCCCACATCGTCGTTCGTGGGGGTCCCGTTCAGTATACCCCAGTAGGTATCGAGGGAGAGCCAATTCGCATCGCTATCCAGGGACCAGGTCAGGTCCTCCCCGTCCAGGTCGTCCCCGTTGTAATCGACGTAGAAATATTGGTCCTGTGTTGCCGTCAACAGGTTATCGGTGGTTATCCACGGCGGGTCGTTCACATCGATCACCTCAAGGTCGAACGTGGAGGTGTCGCTCCCCCCGTTGCCGTCATAGAAGACCACGGTCACCTGTTGGACTCCAACGTCCGCATACGTTGGGGTGCCCGATAGCACTCCCGTCGCCTCGTCCATGGATAACCAGCCCGCCTCCGTATCCAGGCTCCACGTGAGGTCGCCTGCCTCCTCGTCACTTGTGTACTGGACGCTGTACTCCTCGTCCTGAAGCACCTCCAGAACGTCATCGCTCAGTATGATCGGGTCCTTGTTCTCAACGGTCAGTGTGAAGCTGTGCTCATCGTATCTGCCTTCGCCATCCGTCACATTGATCACAACGCTGTGGTCTCCCACATCTCCGTTGTCCGGAGTTCCCGTCAGGTTAAGACACATGGTCCCGGGGATCGCCGCGTGCTTTAGGATCTCCTCTCCCGGGATCGCCCTGTCCCAGATACGAACCTCGTCGATATGGCCCTCGTAGAAAAGTGAGCCCCAGGTAGCCGGCACCCTCCTGCCTATCGAAATATTGTAGTCCCCGGTGGGGAGACCTCCGGAGTAAACCTCGCCCATGTAAGATCCACCCCACCCCGTGAAAGTGCTTGTCTGGTTCACCCCGTCCACGTAGATGTAGAACCGGGCCCCATCGTAGACCCCGGCAATGTGATGCCACGTATTCTTCGTGATGGGTTCCGCGGGGGCGATCCCATACCAATCCTCGGACCCTGCGACCTTCATCTGAAATAACGGCAGGTCCCGGTCCATGGTCAGCTCGTAGCACTGTGGATCCTCCTCGCTCCAGTTTCCCCCCCTGCTCACTATCATGTGTTCTCCGGTGTCGTCGAAAGTGGGGTAGATCCACGCCTCCACCGTGATCTCATCCGAGATATTGAGCGTATCATCGTAGGGAATTGAGACGTAGTCGTCCCCGTCGAAGGACAGGGCCTGGCTGCTGGATGATATGCCCCCGACCGTTGTGGGGCCGTGGAGCGTGCCGTGATTGTTGTTCCCGGAGCTGTCAGATGCGCTACCCTGGTCGAGGCTCCAGAACCCCTCGTTATCCGTCATGTTCATCTTCAGGGCCTGTGAGTCTTCCAAGGTCAACCAGTCGGCGTCGGTTACGAAGGAGTGGACCGAAAGGCCCCCCATCAATGAGTAATATCTCGAGCTGTACTCCTCGTCCTCCATGGTCGTTGTGATGTCTTCATCGGGGGCCAATCTGTAGGCGGAGTTATCAACAAGTAGCCTGGTCCCTTCACCTGATGCACCAGGGTCGAGGATGATAAAAGCAGAGCTGATCAGGACCAACATTATTGCAATTGAACTTAACTTCTCCATCATATACAATCCCACCTGACCATACAGGTCATATCCGTCTCCGAGGACTATTTAAGTATGGGGAGTTAGTCTACTTACAATTATCTACAATTGTCCCTATTCTTGGAATTTCGAATAACGACCCGGTCAACTTTACATCACAATCCTTTAATACCTTTTAATTTCCTACTGCCAATAGGGAAATACAGGAGTTGTTCACATGAGGAAGGGATCGTTAAGAACCATACTGATCGCAATGTTATTTCTGATATCTGGGGCCACATCGCTCCTGCTGACCGCGGATGAGAATGTGGATGGCATAGCACCACCACCGTTCTATCACAACGCGTATATCCACGTCAACGCAACAATGCACAACGGTACGCCCGCAGCGGGTTTTCAGGCTCGTATCAATATGGGGCCTACTGTTGTGCTTGACTCCGGTGGAGAGGGAACGCTGAACCTCTCATTTAGGTATCTTGGTATCGGGACGTTCGTCGTCCGTAACCTGACGTTCAAGACCCTTTTTGAACAGCGGATAAATATCGAGCCGGACGAGGTATTGTACATGAACGTGACGCTGGCGCCCCCCGTTACTCCATACAACGTCGTCACCGGCCTTCTGCTCAACGCAACTGGTATGTCTCCAAGGGTGGGAGTCGAGGTCAAGCTATCATCCCAAACGGATTTCGGAGATTACCTGACATATTTCAATACAACTGACGAGGATGGCAGATACAGTTTCTTCGTACCCAACGTCACCCAGTATACGGTGACCCTATACGTGCCATCATCAGGAGATCTAAGGACCACAAGCTGGTATTTTTTCCTCAGGGAGGGAGTATCACATTATGAGGTCGACCTGATATCCTACAAATATTACCTTCCGGAACTGGAGAGCCGGGCGAGGTTCGTCAGAGCTTCCGATCTGGAGCCCATACCTGGCTCCCTATCCATCTCGTTATTATCCCGGGAGACCGGTTACAACTCTATTAATACGTGGAGGACCGGCCCCGATCCCGATGGTTGGTACAACTTCAGTGGGGCCCACGGTGAGGGTGGCTTATATTTCAATCCCAATCCCAAGCTGATACCGAACGCGTCAACCTACTTTTCCTATAGTTTCCTGCAGAACGACACCGGGATCGAGATGGAGATACCGGTGGACCTGTCAAACCTGGTCCCTGTGGAGATCACCATAAGGAATTCGTCGGAGCCGATCCCGGGCTCCTCGTCCAATCTACAGTGGTCAGATAAGGGAGGTTTTGGAATATATAGTGCGACCTATAACAATAAAACGGATGCCAACGGAACCTCCATAATTATGCTTCCCGAAGGCAGAACCTACTTCGTGAGCACCTCTGGACCGGGGCATCATCACCGTGGGCTGGATGTCGATACGATCGGCCCGGGACCCCACAGTTTCGAAGTGGTCCTCGAGGAGATACCCCCTCCCGTTGTCATACCCACAACCACCGTGAATCTCCTCGTCCTGGATGATAAGACCGGGATACCGATACCAACCAGCGGCATATATGGACGTTACAACAATGAGAACGGCCATTTCTCCTTCAGCGGCAAGACGAACAGCGAGGGTCGCTGGACAGGGACCATCAATGTCGGTGTATATGACTACATAAGCGGTTCGTCACCGCTTGGATATGGCAAGATAGAGGATGTGGAGGTAAGGGAGGGCATCGTGGAGGATTTCACCATAAGGCAGGGAAGGAATACATTTTACGAGTCCATGGGCTCGGTACCTTACCATTTCTACGTCTTGAACGAGGCTGGAGAACCGGTTGCCGGAGCGTATCTGAGGGTGTCCGGACAATTCCACTCCGGTTCTACCTATTCCACGTTACTGTTCTCCGATGATGACGGCAGGGTGGATCTCGCGGCCGTTCCAGGGTTTGAGGTCAAGGTAAAGACCGTCAAGAACCTTCCATCGGGGGAGCTGAACGATTGGGCGGTACAGCTCACCACCTTCATCGTCGAACCGGGTGAGGAAAGGTTGCCGGATGTCACGGCCCATCGGATGTGGGATCCCGTGGAGATAACCGGTTTCATCCGGGACGGTGAGACCATGGAGCCCATCTCGTATCAGAATGTCCGGGCCCACTCCGTCAAGGAGATGGATGACCAGCCCACCAGGTTTATGATGTTCGAGGAGTACAAGGCCGGCGTGGACTACATGGACCTGTACAGGCGGTCCAAGGGCGACGGATTCTACAGGAGCTACGGCCTGGAGACCACTATCCTGGACGTCAGGCTGGATGGTTATTTCTCATTTCAGGAGAGGCTTCAGCTGGAACCCACAAGGGGGGACGTTGTTTTCGATATCCTGATGGACCCGCTTCCCGAGTTCATGGTCTGGATGAACGGCACGCTGGTGAATGAGAACGGTGATCCTATCGCTGGAGAGCTGAACATCACCGATTTCGACCATCCGGCGATGAACGGCCACGACATCGTCATCAACGAGACCGGGGAGTTCAGCATCGAGCTCTATCCAAGCAATTACACGCTTCGATTCTTCAACGAGACGCTCACGGATACGCTGGCCCTTGATCTTGGATACGATGGAACAGAGGGCCTCATCCTGCAGCTGATACCATATTCCACGATCGCTGGACAGGTAGTTGACTGGGAGGGTGTGCCCATAGAGGGGCTCAACGTCACCCTTGAGAACGAGGAGAACACGGAGGTGATCTCCTGGGCCTTTACGGACGCCGGGGGAAACTTCTCCTTTGAAGTTCTGGAGGGAACCTATGATATTATCCTACCCATGACCGACCTCTACAGCGACTACAGGGTCAACGATATTGTCGTGAACGGTTGGAATGATTGGTGGAACAGGCAATATCTCGCCAACCGGACGATCGCAACATTGGCGGGAACGGTGCTGGGTTCCGGAGGCTATTATGCTGAAGGTATTCCCGACGCGACCGTTACACTCATTGATGGTGAAGTTGAGGTGAGGTCCGTCGTTACCGACAGCGTAGGCATTTTCGATTTCGGTTATATCGACTATGGTACATACGATCTGAACCTCACACCGCCCGAGGACCTGCAGCCTGTTGAAGGATTGCGCTCCGGGTACGAGGGAAAGAAGGTGGAGGGCCTGATAATATCAGGAACTGCCGTGACGGTGGACCCAGTTCTGGATTACGTGGTCATTATTCCGCCGGGTTATGTGAACGTGACACACGGGACCCCCAACGGGACGGATGAGTATCTGGACACGCCGATAGTGATAGTATTCTCCGAGACCATGGATCCTGGTTCAGTGGAGGGGGCGATCACCATATCTCCTGCAGTGGCCGGATTGGAGTTCAACTGGAGCATATGGGGTGAAATGGTCACAGTTTACCACGACGATCTCCTGCCCAACACCACCTATACCGTTGTGGTGGGCCTGGGGGCGGTCTCCATTGATGGCTGGCCTCTCCGGGATGACGAGGCGTTCTCCTGGACCTTCACAACAGGAGATGAGGTCGACCCCTGGTCCGTGGCATCCGCCGATGTCGCCCTTGATGGGATGAACCTCACGATCACCGTGGAGGCGCCAACCAACCTGACCATCTACATCATGATCTTGAACGCTGGATACCACCAGCTAACGGAGGGGCCCGCTGGCACCTACGCGCTCATGCTGGATGATTCCGTGCTGGAGCACAACAGGACTTACACCTACTTCTTCACCGATTCCTCCCTGGGCGATGACAGGGCTCCCGCTTTCGCGGGGGAGTTCACGACCCCTCTCGCCCCTGTCGTACCGGTAGTGTGGGAGATCACCAGTGTCGATGTGGATATCAAATCCACCGGGGACTGGATGGTGGAGGTCACAGGAACTCCCGGATTGGCCATTTTCATAGTTATTGATGGTGTTGGGTCGTTCGAGCTCCTGGAGTCAAGCCCCGGCCTGTATCAGGCCAATGTGTACTATGATAATTTCGAGAAAGGGAAGACCTACGATTATCACCTCTCCGATGAGGCGGACGGCACAGATCTCGCACCTGCTTTCGTTGGGTCGATAACCGACCCGAGATCGGAAAGCGAGGAAGATAAGAGCTACACGTGCCTGCTCTGCTCCCTGATCCTGATCGTACTGATCCTTTTCCTCGTGTTCGTGGTCCTTCTGATCAAGCGCAGGAGATCGGACAAATTCATAGACGACGAGGAGTAGGGTTCATCTCCGGCCTGGTGGTTTCCGCCGATGGCACACACCGTTCAGCGGTAGCCCGGGTAGACGGCCCTTTCCAGACCGAAAAGTAAATTCCATTTTACTGCCATACTGGTGGACAATGGGGGCAGGAACAGATGGCAAAGAAGCGAACTATAGGTAACTATCTTGGTTTCAGATGGCTGATCACTCCAACTATAATCAAGATCCTTCACGTACTGGGATTGATCATTCTGAACCTGGGAATGCTCGGATCTTTCATAGTTGGACTTATCGTGCTGATCGCAGGCAGCACGCAGGTGGACCTGGAAGGGTCGATCAAGATACTGGCGATCGTAGGCTTCGTCATAGTCAGTTTCATAATGTTCTTCCTGGTCAACATCCTATGGAGGATGGCCTGTGAGAACGTAATCCTATTCTTCTCCATACACGAGATGATTTCCGGGATCGAGAGGACCACAGGGGATCTCGAGGGAAAAGCAGCTGAACCGGAAGAAGGGGACGAAGAAGAGGATTGAGCGTTTTTCATTTTTACGATCTGAAAAAAGTATTGATGAGAACTATATGGGCCCCCCACCAAAAAACGGTGGGAATGTGGGCCCTGGAAGGATCACGTCGGGCACTCAGGCCGGGGAGCTCTTTTTTCTGGCATTTGAGGTCCCAGGACGTCCACTCTCAATGCCTTTTAGTATCTCCTCCTTGACCTGTTTCGCCCTGTTCGAGGGTTCCCTCTTTGAATTCAGGTCCACATCCATCTTCTCCGACAGCATCACTGCCAGGAGGGCCTCGAAGGCAGATCTTCCCCCCGTTCCACTATTGCCACCCATGACCATTTTCGGAACGATATCGATCTTTGCTTTTTCCACGGCCTCGGAGAAACGGTCCATCGTCTGCTGGACGACCTGATACTTCGGCCCCCCATAGGCGGCAACCTGCTCCTCTACGGCGATGGCCCTGGCGATACCAAGCCTGGTCACCTTCTCCGCGTTTGCGCTTGCGAGGGCCCTGATCTTTGACGCCTCCTGCAGGGACCTCTCGTACTCCGCCGTGCCGAGGTTCTTCTGGATGTGGATGCCCACCTCGGATTCGGTGAGGGCCTCCTGCTGTTTGGCCTTCGCCTTCGCCTCGTTGAGCTCCCTCTCCTTGATGGAGGCCATCTCCTGCTTCTCGTAGGTCAGGATCTGCTCCTGTGCGATCTGGCGCTCCCTCAGCTGGTAGAGGATCCTCTCGATCCTCTCATCGCAGCCCGAGGACGCAGGAGTGCCTATAAGCACCTCCTCCAGCTCCAGGTCGTAGTGGAGGAACTTATTCTTCATGTCGGTAGAGGCTAATGTCTGTATCTCGCTCCTCTCCTGGATCAGCTCGATCAGCGTCTTGGTCTGGCCGATGTTCTTGAAGTATGCGGCAACCATGGGGTCAAGGGTCTGGTCGACCAGCTTCTTGACGTCCCCGAACCTCTGGATGACAAGGGGCGCCTTCCTGTAATCAATGTGTATGACCACGGAAAGTGGAAGCTCCGGCTCGAATGCGTCCTTCGTTATGAGGTCCACCGCGCTGAGGTTCTCATCGAACTTGTGGTTCCCTGTCTCGTTCTTCTTCCACTTGAGGACTATGTTGGTGGTGGGGACCTGGATCACTTTGCCTGCATAGATGTTGAAGGCGTACTTTCCGGGCATGAGCGCATCCTTCCATACGCCCTTGTGGCCGACCTCGACAAGCTCTCCATGTTTGTAGTCCTTGCCGGAAGCATCCCAGCCTTTTCCGCCGACGTATGATACAACCACTCCAACATGTCCCAC
>JAGLEG010000196.1 GCA_023145185.1 Thermoplasmata archaeon | reverse complement strand
TTTTGAGGACCAGGCGTTCTTCTATTACGTCTATGAGTACTCCTCGGGGTCCACTTCCCTGAGGGGGTTCTGCTCCTATGACCCCAATACTATCCCCGAACTGGGCATATATATGCTTCCGGACAACACCGTCCTTGTGGGGGTCGATCTTCTCCTCCACGACAGCTTCTACATCGATGAAGGCCATACCCTGACCCTTATCGACAGCACCATGACCATGGGGGCAAGCGATCAATATTACTACGGCCTCGATCTTATAAACGACGGGACGCTAATACTGATAAACAGCACGATAGTCGGGAATAATTCAAAGAGCATTTTCGACCTTCCTGGCCGTAGCTCATCCCTCTACATGTACGACTCCTATCTGGACATCCATGGGGAGATCGAAGGGTATTTCGAAGCCCACGGCGAGGGGATGTTCTACAACTACAAGGAGCGCAAGATATCCCTGAACGATTGCGATGTGATCATCGAGGGGCTGGACCTCAACCTCGGGGTAATAGGTGATCCCCAGTACAGCAGGGATGAACTGTTCAACATGGTCGGCGACGTTACCCTCACCTTCGAGGGGTGCCGCCTGGAATCGATCTTCCGGCTGATCAACGGCGATGATTCCTTTGTATCCTTCCACAACTGCTCCTTGAAGGAGATCATCCGGTTGGTCTATGACGAGAGCTATTACGGTTCGAATTACGTTGACATTCGAAATGTGATAAATACCACGTTCCACAACGTGGGAATGATCGAATTCTCCTCGGAGAAAGTGGAGAACTGCACTTTTATCGATTGTAATGACCTGACCCTGCGAGGGAATTCAAGAGATGACCTCTCTGTCATCAACTGTGAGTTCATCGGGATCTATGATCCGATCGAACTGGAGGATGGGGGCAACCTCAGGATAATCAACTGCCTCTTCTCCGATTTCGACAATGCAATACATTTGGATTATATTGACGAAATTCTCATCTCCAACACGACCTTCCAGAATGGGGAGTGGGGGATCTACGCCTATCATTTCGACACGTTTGTCATAGAGGATTGTACGTTCGAGGATCTCAATATTTCGATATATATTGATGAGGACGAGGATTCTTACGGGGATGAAGGCAATCTGGTGCTGATCGAAAATAACCTGTTCCTCCGGGATAACCTCTCTATCTTCTACCGCCCCGATAACCCCTACGACTTCGATGATTACTACTCCTACGATTACGGGGACGACGATATCAGGTATGACATCGACCGCTACGATGACCTGGACTTCCTCGACTGCCGCCATAACATCTGGGATGATGAAGACCCGGATGATGTCGCTGGGAAGGTATCACCCGGCATCTACTTCCTGCCCTATAACACACCGGATGGAACGGAGATATCCACATCCGATAACGACATGGATGGAATGGATGACACCTGGGAGGAGAGGAACCATCTGGATAACCTCTATTATTTCGACCGTTATCTGGACCCTGACAGGGATTTCTACTCCAACTACGAGGAGTACAGGACGGGGACCGACCCCTTTGACAAAGAGGACAGCCCGGGGAAGCTTTTTTGGAGCCCCTCGGTCGTCCTCGGGCTGATATTTACCATATTGCTGATCTCCCTCTTTATCAGCTATCTATTCTACATCCAACGGGCCAGAAGAAAGGGTAAGATGATCAGGTTCGAAAAGGTCTACGCAGCGCATTACCTGAAGATGAGGGCTCTGGAGAAGAGAGAGGATATCGAACCCAGGGAGGAGAGCTCGCCTCCTCCGGACCCGGAGGAGAAGGAGCCCCTCTCCCCTGATGTAGCTGCTGGATCGATATCGGAGGATGGGACCGGGCCGGGCCAGAAGGCGAAGGATACCACATTCAAAGTGGTGGAAGCGAAGGTCATCACCACCGTCGACGAGGAGGTGGCGACGTGACCATGATAATCGAGATCAAGGGCCTTTCAAAGAGCTACGGGAAGATCCAGGCCCTGAAGAATGTGGACCTGGAGATCCGTGACGGTGAGGTCCACGGGGTGTTCGGGGCCAACGGGGCTGGTAAATCCACTCTGATCAAGGTCCTCGCAGGTGTCACAAGACCGGATTCCGGCCTGGTCGAGGTCAAGGGACTGCAGGTCACCGAGAGACCACATGAAGTACGTGCGATCTGCACTCCCATCGAGGAGATACCGATGATGTATCGGACAATGAAGCTGTATGAGCTCCTCAGCATGTACTGCGAGTCCATAGGCATGACCAGGGACACCATGGACGAGCGGATGTGCGAGGCACTTTACACCACCGACATTGGAGATATCATCGAGAAGAAGTTCGGAAATATGTCACTTGGACAGCAGCACAGGTCAGAGGTGGCCCGGGCGATCGCCACCGGGCGGGACATACTCCTGATGGACGAGCCGTTCATAGGAATCGATATCGAGACGAAGAAACGGCTCAAGGACCATTTCAAGGAGTGGGTCAGGGCAAAAGAGGGTAGGGCCATTATCTTCACCTCCCATAACCTCCTTGAGAACGAGGACTTCGTTGACCATCTCACCTTCCTCTCCCAGGGGGAGGTAAGGGATACGGATACCGTTGAGGCGATAAGGGCAAGATACCTCAAGACGGGATTCGCCATTGTTGTGGATGTCCTGGAAAAGGCGATCCTGATCGTGCAGGATATCGAGGGGATCAAAATAGACAAAGTGGAGGGAAAGACCCTGCACGTTCTTCTCAAGGACGAGGAGTTGATGAAGCCCATGATGAAGGAGCTGGCTCTGAACGACGTCGGTGTGTTAGAGTCCCGGAGGATAGGCTCCATGGAAGATGTCTTCACCGAGCTCTCGGGGGTGAGAAGATGATCGACCAGATACACTTTTTCAGGACATCTCTGAAGAAGGACCTCAGGTATGCGTTCTCACCTGCGTTCAAGATCATATTCGTACTCATACTGCTACTGATCTTCGGCCTATCCATCGCACTGTTCACAGCGCTCTACTCCGTACAGACCCCGGTGAGAGAATATGACCCTGGCGAGGACACACACCAGTACGATTTCGCCACAGACCCACAGGGAGATTACGACAACGAAGGATACGATTCCCACACGAGTGAGGGAGAAACCGAGAACTTCATATGGGGTGAGGAGCGGGAGGTCGTGATCGGATCATCCACAGCGGTGGCGTGGACCTATGGTGTGGCATTCATACTGACCATCGAGTTCTTCCTTCTGATATTCCACGGGTCGGTCTTTACACAGGATCAGACGAAAGGGGCGGTTAGAACGTGGTTCCACTATCCGGTGTCGGTCAAGGGCTACGTCCTCTCAAAGACCTTCAATATACTGTTCTTCTCCGTTCTGCTCTCCCTGGGCCTCTGCGGGCTATCCCTGCTCGCTGCGCCGACAATGGGCCAAAGCAGGATCGAGATGATCGGCATCGTCTTTGTCACCATGGCCGTCCTGTTCCTGAACTATCT
>JAGLEG010000195.1 GCA_023145185.1 Thermoplasmata archaeon | reverse complement strand
TACCTTCAGGATGGGGTCCTGAGGGCCAATGCGCAGTCCTATCCCGATCTGGTGGGAGATCTACATTTCAGCCTATCGGTCTCCGATGGCAGGAATATCATCACAACTCCCGAGATAACACTTGTTCTGGACCCGGTGGAGGATAGGCCCAGGCCGCTCGTACCGCCGGACGATCTGGTCGTACTGGAGGGGGAGGAAGGGGAGATCGACCTCGGTAGTCTGTTCATGGACCCGGATGGAGATGAGGTCCATTATGCCTATTCACTGTTGTATACCCGGCCCTCCACGCTTGAAGCCTACGTCACCATGGCGCTCGATGGAGATAACCTGACAATATCTCCCGACCGGAAAGGGAATGGAGGCCTGATCTGCGTACAGGTGAGCGCATGGGACCATTATCACGGCCCCGATGATCCCACATCGCTGGATCTTAACGTTCTGGTAGAGGATGTGGATTCCCTCCCATACCTCGGGCAGAATCCCGGCCCGGTGATCATGTCGGAGGACCAGGTCGATCCCACACGGGTTCCTCTCAGCGGGTGGTTCATAGATCCGGATACTCCGATGTCCGGGTACACCATAGAGATCTTGACACTGTACGATACCCTGGATACCTCCACGGTGTTCTTCTCCGACCAGCCATATCTCATTCTCTATCCAAAACATGACTTCGCAGGCACCGCATACATACAGGTGAGGATGTTCGATCAGGAAAAGGAGCTTTCGGACTGGTTGGAGATCAATGTAAAACCGGTGAACGACCCCCCGATGGTCTCCTATGGGGAGAAGGAGGTTATTGACGGGAAGGGTTGGGAGATAACCGGAGGGGTGATAGATGTTGATTCTTCAGCTGGAAGCGTTGAGTACAGGATCGACGACTCGGGATGGATGAGGGCCAGGGGATGGACGAAGTGGTCCATTGATATTCCTTTCGACATGGTCCCGACATACGGCGTCTACCTGTTCATCAGGGCGGATGACGGGGAGGAGATCTCGGCCACGGAGGTGATCCACCTGGTCGTACCCGAGGAGTATGGGGTCAAACGGAGCGACCTGGATGGAGACGGCATACCTGACATACTGGACGCTTTTCCAAACGATCCAAATGAATGGGTGGATACCGATGCGGATGGGGTAGGGGACAACGCTGATGTGTTCCCCTACGACAGGGATGAATGGATAGATACCGATGGGGATGGTGTAGGGGACAATTCTGACTGGGACCCCTCTGACCCCCATATCAGGATAGAGGCGGATACGTTCACGCCCGGGCCCGAACCGGAAGATGCGGGAGGCGGATCCGTTCCTGTAGGGGCCATACTGCTTGGCCTTGGCCTATCCGGCCTGATCGGATTCATCCTCTTTACCGAGATAGGCATGGTCCTCGTGGCGACACTGGGGGCGAACCTCTACTCGAAATTGAGCAAGAAGGATATCCTCAACCACGAGGTCCGCGGGTTGATAAGAGGTTACATTATTGCGAATCCAGGGGACCATTACTCCTCCATCAGGAGGAATCTGGACCTCAACAACGGGACGCTGGCATATCATCTCAGGGTTCTGGAACAGAACCAGTACATCAAGAGCTTTTTCGATGGGATATTCAAGAGATACTATCCATCCAATGTGAACATACAGAAGGTGCAGCACAATATATCGAAGCAGGAGGAGATCTTCAACATCATCCTGGAGTTCCCCGGCGTCACCATGGAGAATATCGGCAACAGGATAGGTGTTTCAAGGCAGGTGGTGAACTATCATGTCAAGAACCTGATAAGGGCGGGAATGATCTCCTATTCGAGGGATAAGAAATCATCCAGGTTCTATCCGGCAGAGGATGATATCGAAGGCCTCCAGAAGAGAAGATTGAAGGGAGAGGTATGAGGATCGGACTACTTGCGGGGAGCGTCATGCCCCATTCCTTCCACAAGCGCGCCGAACGGGAGGAGAACCACTACGGCCAGACCTCATCAGGAACGCTTGAGTTCTCCCTGGGCTCGAACCATTTCTATGTTATCGCAAGGCATGGTATACCGCCCCACATCCCACCTCACAGGGTCGACCACAGGGCGAACGTTGCGGCCCTGAGCGAACTGGACGTTCAAGCCATCATCTCCATCTGCTCCACAGGAGCGCTCGATCCCGGTATCAAGGTCCCATCCTTTGCGGTCCCTGCCGATTATATCGATCTCTCCTCCGGGGCCACGTTCATGGACGATGAGATCACCCACATCACACCAAAATTGGACGGGAGGATTCGGAAGTCGCTCCTGGGCTCCTGTGAGAGGGTTGGGGTCGAGGCCATCGACGGAGGCATATACGTTCAGGCAAGGGGGCCAAGGCTCGAGACACGGGCAGAGGTGAGGCTGATCTCCGGGTGGGGGGACTACGTTGGTATGAACATGGCTCCTGAGGCAACGCTCTCCATGGAACTGGACATCCCCTATGGGGCCCTGTTGACCGTTGATAATTACGCCAACGGCGTGGTCGATCAGGAGCTGGATTTCAGGGATATCCTCAGGGACGCCAGGGGCAACTGGGATGATATTCTCCGAATTCTCAAGGACCTGCCCTTGGACCTGTAAGCCTACCGGGGGAGATATTTAATCATTTCACGACATATGAGTGCCGATGGAGCAGGAAGAGGCAGACCCGGACCTGGAGCTTTTGCTGGAATCATTTGGCGGTGTACCAATTGTGGTTAGGGGGGATTATCACTATTTCGTTCACCCCCTCTCCGACGGCATCCCCTCGATCCACCCCGATCTCATCGGGGCAGCAGCAAGGCTTATGGCACCTCTTATGCCTCCTCCCGAGCGGTACGACCTTATCCTGACCGCGGAGGCGATGGGCATCCCCTTGACCACGGTCCTCTCCACGATGGTCGGCAAACCCATGTCCATCATCCGGAAGAGGGAGTACGGTCTGCACGGTGAGGTCTCACTGGGCCAGAAGACCGGCTATTCAGAAAATCGCCTGTTCATGAACCTCCCGGAAGGGCCCGCGGGAAGGGTATTGATCGTGGACGACGTGCTCTCCACGGGCGGGACCCTGGGAGCCATGGTGGAGGGCGTCAGGTCCAGCGGATGGGCGGTGGAATCGTGTCTGATCCTGTTTGACAAGATGGGGGATGAGGGAAAGGCCGAGCTGGAGGAGATGTGGGGATTTCCGATCACCACCCTTCTTCACGTTGATGTGGTTGAGGGAAGATGCATCGTGAACGGACGCAGGCGCTGAGGGGATATTCAGGTTGTGAACTGGCCCGATCGTTCTATCAGCCGTAACCGTACTTGCCCATCAGTGGAACGAAGACACATCTCATCAGGGGCTCATCCTCGATCTTTCCATCCTTTTTTCGGTATCTGATCAAGACCTGTACGCCGCCGTTGGGGCCGACCACCCCCAGAAGGACCCCCCCCTCCTTCAGCTGATCCATGACCCTCATTGGGATCTTTGGGGCCGCGCAGGTATAGTATATCCGGTCATATGGGGCTCCATCAGGATATCCTCCGGAGCCGTCAGCACCTATCACCTGGACGTTAGATATGCCCGATATGATGAGATTCTTCCGCCCGTTATCTGCGAGACGATCCACCCTCTCGATCGAGATGATCCTGCCCTCGGGGCCAACGAGGTGGGAGACCACCGCAGCGTGGTAGCCTGACCCGGTACCTATCTCCAGTACGCTGTTTCCCTCCTCGACCTGAAGCTCCTCGGCCATGATCGCGACCATGTGCGGTGCCGATATCGTCTGTCCTCCTCCTATTGGAAGTGGGTGGTCAGCATAGGCGGATCCCCTCAGGCGGCCGGGTACGAAATCCTCCCTTCGGACCGCCCTCATGGCCCTCTCGACCGGGGGGGAATGAATGACCCCTTCCATCACCAGGTCGTCTACAAGGGAATCTACATCTCTCATCGGGGCTACAATATACTTTCATCGATTATAATGGTCTGGCTCCGTGCCGGTCCGTAGGATAGAAGTGCCACGATGGCCCCGGTCTCCATTTCGATCATATCGATGTAGTCAAGCAGTGGTTTTGGCATCTCACCGTTCTCGCCTGCCGCCCGCCAATCATCATCGGTCATCTCGTCCCATCCCTGCATGGCCATGTACTCGGGTTGAACATCGGAAAGGACCTCCGTGTGGGACGGGAAATATTTTAGCGTCGTGGGAAGGCCATGGCGCTGGGCCGCCTCCTCTGACAGGCGATATCCCGTGCAGACCATCAGCGGATGGATCGAATTGAGAACGTCCAGCTTTGTGAGCGCAATGTGCGTTACGGAATTCCACCTTGCGGAGGAGCGTAGCATGACCATGTCAAGCCATCCGCATCTTCTGGGCCTTTCGGTGGTGGTGCCGAACTCGTGTCCCACCTTTCTCAATATCTCCCCGATCTCCCCCTCCTGTTCGGTGGGAAAAGGCCCCTCTCCCACCCGCGTTGTGTACGCTTTGACGACCCCTACCACCTTCTCGATCTTCAGTGGTCCGATCCCGGACCCGGGAGAGCCGTAGCCGGATGTGACCGAGGATGAGGTTACAAATGGATATGTTCCCCTGTCTATGTCCAAAAACACGCCCTGGGCCCCCTCCAGGAGGATACGTTTTCCCCCGGCCAGCATCTCGCCAAGGAGGTTTGAGGTATCGTGAACCCTGGGAAGGATCTTTTCGCCCAGTCCGCCGAGGTCCTTGATGATGGTATGAGGGTCCAGATCGCATTCCAGGTCGAATCGGCTGGCCGCGTGCCTCGCATTGAGCACCCCCTCTTTCACCCTCTCCTCAAGCAGATCAGGATATCTCAGATCGCCCACCCTGATGCCGTGCCTCCGGGCCTTATCCTCGTAGCACGGTCCGATGCCCCTCCCTGTCGTTCCGACCTTTTTACCATCCTTTCTCGCCCTCTCCTGCATGCCGTCGAGGAACCTGTGGTACGGCATGATCATGTGTGCCCTGTCGGACAGGAGGACGTTCTCGATCGAGAGCCCCCCCTTTTCAAGGCCATCCAACTCGTTCACAAGTATCCAGGGATCGACCACGCAGCCGTCCCCTATGATGGATCTTTTTCCCTCATGCAGGACCCCCGATGGTATGATGTGAAATTTGAAGGTCCTCTCTTCCACAACAATGGTGTGTCCCGCGTTGTTCCCCCCCTGATATCGCACCACCGCATCGTATCCCTGCGATATCAGGTCAGTGATCTTGCCTTTTCCCTCGTCTCCCCATTGGGTGCCCAGAATGACTGTACAGGTCATGTTCCCACGGCCCGCGATATGCCACTCCTTATATAGTTATGTCGAGGGACCCTTCTGTATCCCAACTTTGACAGATAGATTAGGATATTAGC
>JAGLEG010000194.1 GCA_023145185.1 Thermoplasmata archaeon | reverse complement strand
GATTTTCCAGACCTTCACCAAATGCTGGCTATCGACGAATCATTTGGTGAAGGAACAAGTTCAAATCCGTTGTCCCTCGTTATTCTATTTCCAATAGCATTCTGATTGGAATCAATAGAATATGTGCGAGGGACCGGATTTGAACCGGCGAACCACTAAGGATCAGATTTTGAGTCTGACGTCTTTGACCACTTGACTACCCTCGCATGGGTTTAGAATGGGTACAGATTATTCCCCTTCTTAAAATTTGTTCCCATCAGGGATTTATATCTCCCATTCCATCCTCACCTCATGGATGTAGAGGGATATCGCGAATATCTCGAGACAGAAGGCGATGGCCACCACGTCGTTATCGAGGAGAGGAACGGGACCGTGGAATCCATTCACAGGGCCCACGTAGCCGTGGTGAACCCCGCCGGGGACCTCCTCTACTCGAGCGGGGACCCGGAGTTCTACACGTACTCCAGATCATGTATCAAACCCTTCCAGATGATCCCGATAATGGCCGGGGGAGCGGCTGAGCTCTACGGTTACACCGACGAGGAGATCGCCATGATAGCCGGGTCACACTCCGGCGAGCCGGAACACCTGGAGCACGTCCGCTCGATCATCAGAAGATCTGGAATTACCGAGGATATGCTGAGATGCGGCCCCCACCCTCCCTTCCATAGACCCTCGGCAAAGGCCCTGAAAGGAGAGTTCGAACCGATACACAACAACTGCTCGGCAAAGCACGCATCGGTCCTCGGACTGTGCAAGATGAAGGGATGGCCGATGGATACATACCTGGAACCTACCCACCCCATCCAGAAAGAGATACTGAAAGTGTTCAAAAACCTGACCGGGGACGGGGATATCGCACTCGGGTCCGATGGCTGCGCCATCCCCAACTACGCCATGTCCATCAGGACAATGGCCCATCTGTTCGCGATACTGGGCAACAGCAATGAGAAACCGTACGCGGACCACATATCGAGGATCCGGGAGTCCATGCTGAAAAACCCATATCTGGTATCGGGAACGGAGAGGTTCGACAACCTCGCAATGAACGCCCTCCCCGGGATTCTGATCACCAAAGGGGGCGCATCAGGGGTCCAGGCGGCATCCCTCAGGACGGATAGAGGCTGGATCGGGATCGCCCTGAAGGTAGAGGACGGGCTCTACACCGCCGTTCCCCCTCTGCTGATCCACATCCTGAAAGAGATGGGATATCAGGTCTCGGGAAAGATCGAGGAGCTCTACCGGAGGACGCCCATAAAAAACACCAGAGATGATGTTGTGGGCTCTTTCGTCCCCATGGGAAAAATGAAGAAAAACCCAACTTTCATCCCCAAATGACCGAATGTTATTATAAGTCCAAAGCACAATATACATGCGGAGGCAGAGAGATGTTAATGGAGTTCACCTGGTACCCATACACGGAGAAGTTCGTAAAGAAAGCAGAGAAAAGGTGGGGAGTATACAAACTGGCTGGACAGTCAAAAAAGGTCCTCTTCCTGGGCAGGGGCAATGTACAGAAACACCTCCCCAAACACCTTCCGGAAAGCCCAGGTGAAGCCGAGGGTGTCGAGTTCTTCTGTGTCGAATATTTTGAATCCTCGGAGGAGGCTTTCGCCGAGTGGGAGGAGGCCATGAGGGATTTCAAGAAGAAGTACGAAAAATATCCCAAATTCAACAAGCCCCTCGATTAAAATTCCGGTTATGTTTTAATGGGATGCCGACATTCGTTGCGACGATATCATGGCTGTAATTGGCATCCGGAGAGAATCCAAGAATCGATGGGAGAGAAGAACTCCCCTGACCCCACAGCACGTTGGAAGGCTCGGGAACGACCACGGTATTAAGTTTCTGGTCCAGCCGTCGGACCTGCGGATATTCCCCAACGATGAATACAGGGAAATGGGGGCCGAGATAACAGATGATCTCTCACCCTGCGACATCATACTGGGGGTCAAGGAGGTTCCCATCCACGAGATCCTCCAGGGCAAGACCTACATGTTCTTCTCGCACACCATCAAGGGACAGGCCCAGAACATGGAGATGCTATCCAAACTGATGGAGAACGAGACCACACTGATAGATTACGAGAAGATCACGGACGAGCAGGGCAGGAGGCTGGTCTTCTTCGGATGGCACGCAGGTGTGGCGGGGATGATCGATGCCCTGTGGACGCTCGGCAGAAGGCTGGAATGGGAAGGGATCAGAAACCCGTTCTCGTCCATCATGCCAGCACATGAATATCACTCACTGCCCGAGGCCAGGGAGCAGATCGCTTCCGTGGGACGCAACATCGCCACCTACGGCGTTCCCTACGCCCTCAGGCCGCTGGTGTTCGGGATCGCTGGCTACGGCAACGTGGCGAAGGGAGCCCAGGAGATCCTGGACCTCCTACCCACCGTCGAGGTGAGCCCGGAGGAGCTTCCAAACCTCAGCAGGAGGTCGGATACGGGCCACCACATCTACAAGGTGGTCTTCAAGGAGAACCACATGGTCGAGGGGGAGGACCCATCAAAGCAATTTGACCTCCAGGATTATTACAAGCACCCCGAGGGATACAGGCCGACGTTCATCAGGCACGTCCCGTACCTCACCGTTCTGATGAACTGCATATACTGGGACTCCCGCTACCCCAGATTGATCACAAAGGAGCAGATGAAGACGCTCTATTCGGATACGAAGCCCCCGCTTCTCAGGGTGATAGGGGACATTAGCTGCGATCCGGAAGGGGCCATAGAGGCCACTCTGAGCACCACGACCCCGGCGTCGCCCGTATACGTCTACGATCCCTGGGAGGACAGCATCTCCTTCGGATGGAAAGGGACGGGGCCGGTGATCCTGGCCGTGGACAACCTCCCCTGCGAGATATCGCTGGAATCCTCCCAGCACTTCGGGGAGAGCCTCAGGGAATTTATCCCTTTCCTGGCCAATGCGGATATGGACAGCTCATTCGAGGACCTGAAGGTTCCCGGCCCCCTGATGAGCGGGATGATACTTTTCAAAGGGGAGCTCACCGGCTCGTTCAGATACATCAAGGAGCACATGGGAGATCGATAGGATGAAAAAGGTATTGGTTTTTGGAGCCGGGCTGGTGGCAAAGCCGCTGGTTCGATATCTGCTGGATAAGGCGAACTTCGAGGTCACCGTGGCGACCAGAACGATCAGAAAAGCAGAGGTAATCGTTGACGGCCACAGAAACGGGGCCTCCGTTGCATTTGACATCCAGAGGGATGAGAACCTGCTTGACCTCGTAATGGAGCACGACCTGGCGGTCTCACTGCTCCCTTACACCTACCACGTCGATATCGCCAAGGCAGCGATCAAGGCAGGAATAAACATGGTCACCACCTCCTACGTAAGCGATGGGATGAGGGCGCTTGACGCCGAGGCAAAGGACGCAGGTATCCTGCTCCTCAACGAGATGGGATTGGACCCGGGGATCGACCACATGGAGGCCCAGAGGGTGATAGATGAGGTCCATAAGGAGGGAGGTCGAATAAAGGGTTTCATCTCCTACTGCGGCGGCCTACCCGCCCCCGAGGCCAACACCGATCCCTGGGGGTACAAGTTCTCCTGGAGCCCAAAGGGCGTGGTATTGGCAAGCAAGAACTCGGCCAGGTTCAAGAGGGACGGAACGATCATGGAGGTCCCGGGCTCCGAACTGTTCGGGCATTACGAGAATATCGATATCCCGGGGATGGGGACCTTCGAGGGGTACCCCAACAGGGACAGCGTGCCTTACGCGGAGATCTACGGGATCGACGATACGGATACCATTCTCAGAGGTACGCTGAGGAACGTGGGTTGGTGTGATACCTGGAAGGGGCTCCACGACCTCGGGATACTCAACGAGGACCCAATAGAGGGGAAGACCTATCGGGAAATGATGGATGCATTGATCCCCGGAGATGGGACATTGGAGGAGCGTATCATCCGATCCATCGACACCAGGAAGAACGACACCGCCCTGTCCAACTATCAATGGCTCGGACTGCTCTCGGATGATAGGATCGAAAACAGGGAAAGCACGATGGACGCCCTTTCGGACCTTCTGGAGAGGAAGCTGGGATACGCGCCGGGTGAAAGGGACATGATCATCCTTCAGCACACTTTCATCGCCGAGATGCCGGAGGGTGAGAGGACCACCACCTCAACGCTTATCGACTACGGGATACCGGGTGGAGATTCATCCATGTCCAGGACAGTTGGACTGCCCGCAGCGATCGGCTCGGAGCTGATATTGAACAGGGCCCTTGGTAGCCTCAAGGGCGTTCAGATACCGATCCTCCCGGAGATCTACGAGCCCGCTCTGGAAAAGCTGGGAAAGGAAAAAATTGGTTTCGAGATCGGTTAATTCCAATGATAGTACCGTTTTAAATAGGGCATTGAAGATGCCCTCTCTGAGTTCCCATGACGTCTTCAGAAGCAGCAGTAACGCCAGAGCCCCAAAGGAGCGCTTCTAGTAGATTCTCTCCTTTCTCAAAAGCATCGCAGCTGTACAATAAATTTCCAAAGGTATACTGGATCGTTCTCTCCTTTGAACTGCTGGAAAGAGGCGCATATTATTCGATGATGCCTATACTGGTGGTCCACTTCTACTACAACGTCGGGCTGAGCATGGAGTTCTGCCTGGTATTGACCATATTCATGTACCCTTTCCAATATGCAATGCCGATATTAACCAGTGCCCTGGCCGAAAAAGTGGGCTATAAACGTCAGATGATATTCGGCTTTATATCGCTGACCATTGCATATCTGTTCCTCTCTATTGCCTTCAACTACGTTACGGCGATATTGGCAATGATGATGATCGGCTTCGGCATCGGATGTTACAAGCCGCTGATCTCATCTACCATTGCCAAATCCACAGAACAGAAGGACCGAAACGTGGCATACGCCGTTTATTATTGGATCGTGAATTTTGCCGCTACCATCTTCGCCCTTACCTGGGGCCTGTTGATGCTGTTCAAGATCCTTCCCAACTCCGCCTTTGCATGGATCTTCAGGGTCAGTGCAATATATTTCATCATCAACATCTTCATAGCGAGATTCGCCTTCACCGAGGTGCCAAGATCGGGCGCCGTTAGAACGCTCAGGGATGTGGGCTATAACATCGTTACCGCATTCAAGGACAAGAAATTCGTGATGATGATGCTGCTTATCGCGGGGTTCTGGGCACTCTATTCCACCACTCTTGCTCCGTTCATACTGATCATGTACGGATACCACTTCATCCCGATATGGATCCCTGTCATCCTCCTTGGCGTCATAAACCCAGGGACGATCATAGTGCTGGGGGGACCGCTGTCAAAATATGTGGAGAAGATAGAATCCATCAAGCTGCTGATGGGGGGCGTCTTCATCTATCTGATCGGGCTGGCGCTGATCACTTTTTTCCTGGAGACCCTTCCGGTAGTTATTCTCGGAATGTTCATCTACTCCATCGGGGAGTTCATGGTGGCTCCGGGATACCTGGCTTTCGTATCAAAACTGGCTCCCAAGGAGAAGGTATCCGCCTATATCGGATGCAATTTCCTGGCATCATTTACCGGGATATTCGGGGGGGCATTGATATTCGGACTTCTTGCGGGGAAGATCGGGATCGATATGGCCAGGCCCCATTTCTTCTACGGATTGTTGATGGGATTCGGCCTGCTGATCCTGGCGATGTTCATGATCTATAACTGGTCGTGGGGAAAGGATATCATCAACAGGGCAAAGAAGATCGAGATGGAGGAGACGGGGGCCCAGGAGCACGAGATCGACGGAAGGATGTTGAAAAGGGAGCCCATTCTTTTCAAGATATTCGACTACAAGGCCACCCTGGTAGTGGCGCTTCTATTGATCCCCGTTTTCGTTTTCTCCTCGTATGCGATGGGGACGGATAAATTCTATCCTCCGGAGGATGACGATGATGAGCCTCCAGTTATCGTCATGATCGAGGATACCATCACCTATTCCCTCTCCGGCTACACGAACGACGGCGAGACCTCTGACATTAAGTTCGACTCAATCGGACAGCCCGTGTCCGTCAGTGTCACCCTCAGCTGGACCGACACCGAGACCCTGCGTATCTTCCAGAAGAACGATCCGGACACGTTCATGATGAGGCTTGTCCCACCCAATGCCACCGCGGGCGCCCTGGACCCAAGCGATTCAACGGACTCCGGAACCATAACGTACAACAGGGAGATCAACGAGACCATGGCAGAGGAATGGTGGGGAGAATGGACCCTTGAGATCGACTGCGTCCAGACCGGACCGATCTCAACCAGGGGGCCTCTTGGAGTCCTCGTGTGGAACGACCCAGGCGAGGGGTGGGAGGCCACAATAGTGGTGACCTTCCTCACAGAGGAAAAACAGTGAGCAGAACCATTTGGTACGTTACGTTAAGCTCCTGATCAACTCAGATGCCACCTAACTTTGACATATGAGTATGGATAAGTGTCAAAGTTAGGCTTCTCC
>JAGLEG010000193.1 GCA_023145185.1 Thermoplasmata archaeon | reverse complement strand
GCTTCTCCCAACATTGCCAGGGTAAAATCATATTCGATCTGTCAAAGTTGGGATACAGAACAACGGGAACGGGGCGCTATCTCGTGGGTAAGGTGATCGAGAGGATCAGTGGACCCACGTGGCCAAAGAACGAAAATGATGGGACAGAAGTTGAGACCAATATACTCCTCAAGGAAGCGGTTCGATCAATCGGCCACCACGTGCAGTACTCCTGCACTGTAGTGTACCCAGACGTTGTCCTTGATCTTCTTTGTGAGCTCCGACAGGGCCGTGTACACCTTATCGTCGGTGGTCCCCAACCGTTTGGCCACATCCACGGTCACCCAGGGCTCGTTGCCGTAATCGCTGTCCCTGATGAACTCGTACAGCTTCCTCTCGAAATCCGTAAGGTCTTTCATGGCCATCTGCTCACCGCCGCCCGTAGATCAGGTGGCTCATCTCCAACCGGTTCGGCCGACCCCACCGTCTCCCCATCTCTTCTTGACAACCCTGAGCTTTCTCCTCTTTCCATCAGCAGAGATGGAGGGTATCTCGAGCTGGTCCTTCCTCTTGATCCTTCCGGGGAAGTACTTCAGGAGTACGACCCTCGATACGGATTGGATCCACCTGTACGGGACCCCCACGCTCGCCCCATCTTCCACAAGATCATCGTTCGTCTCGGTGACGATCAACTCGTAGACCTCTCCGTTATCCAGGTCCACAACAGCGTCCTCGATTATCCCAAGGGAGATCCCCTTGTCCGTGATGACCTCCAGCCCCTGAAGGTTAGTGACCTCTGTAAGCATATCTTATCCCTCACCTGCATATCGGAACCGTGATAATAAATGTTTACCCACGGCCCCCTGTACATGGGTTAAATGGTACTTCTCCACTTTAATACTTTTTAAGATAATTATTCGCGCCCATGGGTCGAATTCTGCGCCTATTGGTTTGAATTTCGGGCTCGGGGGCCCTCCCCCCTAACTATATTGATATGTTCTCCCATCCGCTTTCGGTGACGATCATGTCGAATATGAACCAGATAGAGGAGGGAGGCCAGGCACCTCCGTTCGCGCTGAATGACCAGGGCGGCTCGGAGACCACACTTGAAAGCCCCGGGAGAGGATGGATAATACTCTACTTCTACCCGAAGGACAACACCAGCGGCTGCACCAGGGAGGCCATCGATTTCTCGGAACAGAGGGGGGAACTTGAACGCCTTGGAGCATCGGTCATGGGCGTGAGCCCGGACGGGGAGAAGAGCCACAGGAACTTTGTCTCCAAACAGGACCTGGACATCACCCTCCTGAGCGATCCAGACCACTCGACGATCGAGGCCTACGGGGCGTGGAAGCTCAAGAAGTTGTACGGCAGGGAGTACCACGGAGTGGAGAGGAGCACGTTCCTGATAGACCCCGAGGGGAGGATCCGGAGGATATGGAGAAAGGTCAAGGTCAAGGGACATGTGGATGAGGTCAAGAAGGCCCTCGAAGACCTCAGCTCATGACCTGAAGAAGTTGGATATGATGAACTCGTGATAGGGGAGGGCGATATCGGATATCATGTTCCTGACCGACCCAATATCGTAGGGTACCTGAACCCTCTCCACCTCGAGGTCGCAAGAGACGGTCACGAATGATGCGCTCCCCCCGTTCTCCGCCCCCACGGCCCCGGGATTGACATACAGCCTGCCTGAGGCGCCCCTCATCATGAGATGGGAATGAGTGTGTCCAAAGAACAGAACGTCCCCGTCGACATCGGAATAGAAACCGTCCAGGAGATCGGCGGTGGGCGAGGGAAAGTAGGGCACACGGGACCCGCAGTCCATGGGGTGCCTGTGCATCATCACCGCCCTGCCCAAGGGCGTGTCCATCGACCTCACCATGGGCAGGCCTCCCAGGAAACCAACCTGATCTTTCGAAAGCTGGGACCTCACCCAGTCGTGATGAGGTCGGCGGGGAACGATCCCCGTCGGCCCGAGCTCTGTGCCGTGGACAGTGTTGTGGTCGTGGTTTCCCATGACGCATTGGAACCTCCTGTCGCCCATTATGGTGTCCAGTACCTCCGATGGCTGCGGCCCTATGCCCACGAGGTCGCCAAGAACGTATATGAGGTCGATATCCTCCAGCGATACCAGGACCGCCTCCAGCGCGTTGAGGTTCCCGTGTACGTCGGATATGACCGCGAAGGTCTCCATATGTGCCTGAGGTCGGGATACATCATCAATCTTTTGGAGATGACGCCCCTGCAGGGCCCTCCTTTGGGGCCCTCCTGACGGGCGAGAATTCCCTCGCCTTGACCATCGGATCGTCATCCTTCACTACCCTGCGGAAGGGGCGGGCCTGGACCCCCCTTCCTTGCGCGGGCCTCCCCCTCCTCTCCAGCTCCTCGTCCACCCGCCTGTCCTCGGCGTCATCCTTTCTCTTCATGTGGAACCACAATACCACGCAGAGTGTGGCGATAACGATCGTCATGGCAAGTACGATACCGATAAAGCCACCCAGGCTCAACCCCTCGACATCAATATCCTTCGAATAGGTTGACCTATCCCCATCCCCGTCCATGATCGTCAGCTTGACGCTGTAGGTGCCGCCCCAGGTGTAGGTGTGCTCCACGGTCGGGCCTTCCGTCTCCACCTTATCCCCGTCATCGAACTCCCAGATATAGAAGAGGCCCTCCATATCCCAGCTGTCGTCGATGGCCTCGGCGAAGAAGGTGACCTTCCTTCCATCCCTATCGTGGGTGAAATAGCCGCTGGGAGGGTCGTTCAGAACGTTGACGTTGATGGAGGAGTGGCCGATGCCTCCGTGACCATCCGTGACGGTGATGTTAATGGACCAGAGGCCGGCCGCCTTGAACACGTGCTGCACCCAGGGTCCAATGTACTGATAGGAGATCCCATCGGTCACGTTCCAGCTGAATTGGAGCATATCTCCCTTGTCGGAATCGCTCGAGAGGGCGCCGGAGACGTACACCTCATCTCCCTCGTGTACCATCAGGGTCACCCTTGAAGGGCCAGTATAGGATGGAGCCCCCCGATTGACGGTGATGGCGCCCCGGTCTATAAGCGCCACAGGGTCCGAGTTCAGCACCACCACGGTCTCCTCCCACACCGCCGACAGGCCGAATGAGTTGGTCACCGTGAGGACCACATGGTATACCCCGCCCCGGTCGTACTTGTGGGATACTATGTCACCGCCCGCCATGATCCTTCCATCGCCGAAATCCCATAGAAGGGAGATATCATCCCCGTCCGGGTCCTCCCCCATGTAGTGAAAGACCACGTCCTCTGAGGCGTGGACCTCTTTTGACGATATGCCTATCTGCATCGTGGGAGGGCGATCGGCCCTTATGGACACTATGGCAGTGGACTCGCCCCCCTCAGAATCTATGGCCTTCAGGGTTATCATGTACAATCCGCTCTCGTGGAACGTGTGAACGAATATGGGATCGGACCCCTCGGAGAAGCTCCCGTCGTTCACCATCATCGAATATGATACTATCTTCCCGTCGGGATCGTATGACGAGCCCAGGGTAATACTGAGGGGCTGGCCGACCTCGATGACATCGACATCAGGGTCCAGCTCGTAAACCACGACGGGCTCGATGTTCCGGGAAAGGTAGAACAGGACCATCTGCGACAGGTCGCGGTTGGCCTCCCGGTCCATCACGCTGTTATCCAGCAGGTGCGGGACCGAGACCACCACCCTTCCCTTTCCATAAGTGGTGGTGACCATCGCACATTGGGAGCCGGCAGTATAGTAGACCGCATTTCCCTCTCCCGAGACCTCGATGGCCCCCTGGAAGGTCGCGGAGATCCACGGCAGGTCCCCCACGAGGTCCGAGGATGGGTTCTGAAGGAGGAGGTCGTTCACCTCCCCTTCCTCGGTTGTGGAAATGCCCAGCGGTTCCAGCAGGTCCCTCACCACCGCGGCCTGGTTGATGTCCCCCGGGTCCACGATCATGAGCAGCTCCCCGCCCTGATACGAGAAATCGAGCAGCTCCTCCCTCTCCTCCTCCGTGAAGGGACGCTGGGGTTCAAAGAGCAGGTAACATTTGTAGGAGTCAAGGACGCCGCCAGCCACCGGCCCAGTCATCTCTTTGAGATTTGTCCCCGAGCTGTTCCACAGCCCCAGCATCTCATCGAATCCTCCCAGATCGGAATGGTATCCATCCACGTAGAAACTCTCCTCGGCCCCGAAGGTGGCGGACCACACCCCATCTGCGGGGTGGGTCCCGGAGTTCCCAAGAACGTCAATTGTAGAGAGGCGATATTCAAAGGCCCCTCCGGGCTCAATATCGGTCGGGTACGCCCTGACACGGATCCAGCCGGTAAATGGGTCTGCATCCACCACATTCAGGGGGATCCTGTACCAGCTCGTCCTGCCCTCCTCACGGTACTCCAGCGCGCAGGCCGATATGTCCACGCCGGTATCGTCCCGGACCCTGAAGTTCAGGCCTCCATACGGCCCGAACGGGTCGTAGACGGACCTCTCTCGGTGCCAGACCTCGGGGGGTATGGACTCTCCTTCGAACCCGATCGTGGAATATCCATCGGGCGGAAATGTGATCGTCGAGCCCCATATGGTGTTCACGATGTATCGATACTCCAGTACGGTGGCGCCATTGACCGCCCTCGCCCCCTGAAATCTTCCACCGTCCGAGACCAGGTCCACAAAGAACGTATCCCCGCCCATGATCACCTCGGCCCGGACGCTCGAGATGTTCCCGGGCGTTTCACTGGTCAGCAGGAGATCTATCTGGCCCGGTGTGGTATCGGTCCAGTTCAGGCCGTGAGGTTCCAGGTGGACGGAATTGGTGAAACGGACCACGAAATCGTCCCAGCAGGTTCCCTCGGAGGACCCCAGGCCCTCATATCTGCTGTCGAAGAAATCCCCCCTCCCTGGCAGATATATGCCGAAATATATCGCATCTCCGGAGTGGACCCCCCCTCCCAGGGAGTGAAGGACCACCGCCTCCAATCCGGCCGCCGCCTTCTCGGCGCTCTCCTTGACCCTCTCGTCCACGCCCTGCCATTTTGACAGGACCTGCAGGAAATGGTAGATGTCACGGTAGTTTTGATTATTCGGCGTCATGTCTATTATGGCCCGGATCGACCGGTAGGTCCCGGAGTCGTCGTAGGCGGTGTAGAAGAGCTGTTTTGCCAGCTCCTTGAAATGGGGAAGGAATACCCCCCTGAAAGCCTGCAGGTCTATCCCCGCAAGGGTCCATCTGTTGAAGGCGTCCAGATCGTACTCCTCACCGTAGATCTCCACAACCTCCACAATGGACTCCTCCAGGGTCATTGAGCTGTTCACTATGGCCGGTATCACCAACTCGTATCTCGCCCCGTTCGCAGGTATCTCATCGAACGATCCGATCATGTATCTGGCGTGGTCCATCACCTCGTATGCGGCCTCCACCATGCCCATCCAGCACACGTCAAATGATATCACGTCCACCGGCCGAGAGATGGTGCTGTCCACGGCGGACCTGAACGAGGAGCCGAAATCCTCCAGGGCCATCTTACTCTTGCTCGTCTCGCTCGTATCGTCTCCGGTGAAACCGTCTATCGGACCCCTTGCATGCCCCTCCATGACCACCATGTACCTGTCAGCAGGGTAGTTTGTGAAGCCCCACGTTAGAAAATCCTCCAGGGTGGAGGGGTCGTTCATGTCCAGCTCGCCGAGGGTATCGTCCAGCAGGTCCGAGGCGATCACAATTGGGTCATCGTCCTGGAGGACCCTGTAGCGCCGGGTCCCGTTCCAGTCCCCGTTGCTGTTATCTCCCCCGGGTTTCCGGTCGAGCTGGACGATGATGTCAAGGTCGGATGAGGACCCCACCTTCTCCATCTCGTTGAGATCGCGGATGAGCTCGTCCTCCAGGCTGGAGTCGCCGTTCATGTAGACCAGGATCGTCCAGCTCTCTCCGGACCTCGGTGCATACCCGCTTCCCTCTGTGAAGAATGACACGGGTGCCGCAGAGATCAGCACGGCCAGCAGTACGATCACGGGGATGCTCTTTTCGTTCACGAAGTGGAAAAGGCCCGCTATCAGATTTAAGGATATCCGTACACGGTCGTACTTTGGCCTACTCCTCGCGCAGGTCCTGGGGGCCCTTCTTCCTCGAGAGGAGGAACACCACAACGGCAGCGGCTCCCACTACGGCCAGGGCGATAAGGACGATGAGAAGCAGCCGATCCTCGCTCTGCCCTTCCTCCGGGTGGGATCCCTTGTCCTGAGGGTCCGTATCGGCCCGGAACTCCTCCAGGTTCGTGTAGCCGTCGCCATCCGGGTCCTGGTCAAAATCGGCAGGGTCCAGGGAGTCGAGGCCGTACTCCAGCTCCCAGCTGTCCGGCATGCCGTCGTTGTCGTCATCCGTATCGGCATTGTTGCCAATGCCATCGCCGTCCGTATCGGTTGTTTCGTTGGGATCATTGGGAAAATCATCGCTTTCGTCGGGTACGCCATCGCCGTCCGAATCGATCGGTCCAAGGGAACCTTCGGCTCCGGGGAACGGCTCCGGTGCAATGGATGGATAGAGCGAGCTGCCGCATCCGTTCCAGGCCGCAGCGGTCACTAGGCAGGTTTCGGTTCTAGGGTAGCTCCAGAATGCGGGAAGTACTTCCTCCACCTCCATCAGCGGCATATTATTGGCCACCCGGCCGACGGTTGCCGGTTTCCCCAAAACCTTTTGACGCTTCGTGGAATCATCGGCCAACCGGCCTGCCGAATCGACTAACGCGACGACAATCGATCCGTCCCTGTATTCCCGCAGGACATGGGTGGCGGCAGGGGTGTACGGACTGGATGCGGGGGAAACGCAACCCTCGAAAACAAACGGCTTGGCCAAGACCGATCCAGCAAGAACCAAGCCGACAACAAGTGCATAGGTTTGTAAACCGCAGATCATCGCCAATCGCCTATATGGAATAATTTTCCATCCATCCGTTCAGGATTCGCCTCCTTCCAGAGCCTGTCTATTCTTCTTGGGAGCGTTTGTCAAAATCGTATTTCGGAACCGTCGGAGGCTAATCCGTTGGTCGTTTATTCGCGTTCATTTGCGTCTATTCGCGGTTCAAATCCAGCCCGCACTGTCTTTGCGGTTCCTTGCGAAGGGGTCAGCGAAGGGGTCAAGCGAAGGGCGAAGAAAAGGGGGAAAAGAAAAGGGATCCTATAATTTAATGTTTTTGTTGGTAGATCATCGAAAAAAGGTACCAGCCGATGAATTTTAGAAAACCATTTTCTGATCTACACACGAATCTCCCTCAATTCTTAATTTCATCGGACTCCTTTTCCGCAAGGTGCTATCTTGATGTTGCTGAGCCTCTCGGACACGTCCAACCTATCTATGGGATTGTATGGAACCCCGGATGCCAGTGCCATGGTTTTCTTTCTCTTTCTTTCCATCCGCCTTCGCCCAGCTACGGCGAGACATGATGGGTGGAAGGAGCTGGGGAATATCGAATATTGAACAGGGAATAGTGAATTTCGAAGGTTTGGTGTGCAGGGATATGAAGCCATGGAGATCTATACGCATGTGATGATCCGCCTTCGCGCAAGGCTACGGCGTGACAAGCAAGGATATCAAGGATTCGACGGGCAGCTCTCCGCCGGGGACATCATCAGCCAAATCCGCAGCATTCCCGAATGGCGCG
>JAGLEG010000192.1 GCA_023145185.1 Thermoplasmata archaeon | reverse complement strand
GGAATGTGAACAACTCAAGCTGGCCCGGAGTATCGTAAATTATGTAGTGTGACTCCTTTGATGAGATATCATCCTTCAGCTTTTTGGCATTCAACGCAAGCATATCAGCTGCGACTATCTGGGCACCGTTGGGCCCCAGGCTGTAGTCCTCCATTACCTCAGATAGGGTGAATAGGTCCCTTACGTCAACGTCAGGCTCATAAGGTAATGTCTCAACACCCGGGTCAAGATTGACCAGGGTGGTGGAATATTGGTTCCTGTACATCCAATCAGCGTAGGCAGCGACCAAAGTTGATTTGCCACATCCGGCAGTTCCAAGAACAAAAACGTTTGTCGGTTCTTCCATATCATCATCCTCCAGATGCAACCGAGATGATCTTCAGCTCGGGGTATCCCGTTATCTCTCCATCAATGGGAAGTGGAATATCACCATCGAACACCAGTGTCCCGTCTATCGGCAAACCCACTTTCTTTACGATGTCTATCACCATGTCACCATCGTGGATTTCAACATCAATGCTTCTCCTCTCCCTCCACAAGGTGACCTTGATGGTCCTGTGATGGCCATCAACTTGTGAATTGTCGCCAGGATCCGTCATCATGGTCCTATCAACTACTGATATTAAACCGCTTCCCATGAAGCATATCTCAGCTGAACACCTTTATCAGGGGGTCGAGGCCATCCTCCCTTCTGGAAAATAGCGCCATCAGAAGTGAGGAGTATATCAGCCCAACGGCGATCCCGGTTGGAAAACCCGTCAGCAGCCTCGTCGGGTTTGTGCTCTCGTATGATAGGGTGCCCGGCAGCAGCCCCATCGAGGATATCATCTGTATCCCCCCATCAAGGGCAGTTGGCAACAGGAGAAGTCCAAGCCCCATTACGCCAATTACCACCTTTATTCTACCTGATCTTCCTTTGATCAGTTTTCGTGGCAGTATCGAAAGCCCGGTATCCATGGGTGAGTCATCGGCCCTTGCCCTTACGAGAAGCAGTGAGCCGAAACCCATCCCCAGGAATATCGCCACATCCCTGGCACAGAGAGGCATCTGGTTGCCGTTAATGATGATGCTCCTATCCTCTTTCTGATGGCAGTTGAAATCACCAAAGGTGTACATCACCTTGTGGAATGGACCCATCTCCGACCACTGGTCCCAGTAGTCTATCATATTCGCTCCGCCGTCCAGGCCCATCACCTCACCTTCATCCAGCGTGGCTGGTGCCAGAAACAGCGATACCAGTAGAAGGGACATCGTTCCAAACAGGATCATTGGCACCTTGTGAAGGATCCGACTCGGCCATTTCATGTGGTTCAACTCAACTATATACGGGCTATTTAATGGGATTGGTAACTGAGGTTCGCGGGAGATCACAGACCCAACCGCTTGGCAATTACCATCCTCTGTACCTCGGATGTACCCTCTCCGATCGTGTACAGTTTTACGTCCCTGAAGAACCTCTCAACTGCGTACTCCTTGGTCAGTCCATATCCACCGTGGACCTGCACTGCGTTCACCGCCGCCCTGACCGCCATCTCTGATGCATACAGTTTTGCCATGGACGCCTCCATGCTGAATGGTTTTCCCTGGTCCTCCAGGTTGGCCGCGTTGTAGACCATCAATCTTGCCGCATGTATCTCTGTCGCCATGTCAACGATCATCCACTGTATTCCCTGGTACTTGGAGATGGGTCTTCCAAACTGCTCTCTCTGTCTGGAATACTCTATACATTCGTCAAGAGCTCCCTGGGCCAATCCGACAGCTAGGGCGGCTATCGCGGTCCTGCCCCTATCCAGGATATCCATTGCTCCTATGAATCCCATGCCCCTTTCCCCGATCATGTTCTCAACGGGCACCCTGCAATCCTCCAGGACCAGTTGTGAAGTTACTGTGCCACGCATACCCATCTTGATCTCTTCACCGCCATATTTCAGTCCCGGGGTTCCCTTTTCCACGATGAATGCGCTAATACCCTTTGCCCCTTTGTCCTTGTCAGTTTTGGCCATCACGGTAATGACCTCGGCTATACTGCCCGAGGTGATGAACTGCTTCGACCCGTTCAGGACCCATTCGTCCCCTTCCTGCACCGCAGTTGTCTGCATCGACGCGGCATCGGAACCGGCATTTGGTTCTGTTAATGCCCATGCGGCCAATCCCTTTCCGTTGAGCAGATCGGGCAGATATTTTCTCCTCTGCTCTTCATTCCCCCTCTCATAGATATGGCCAACACCCAGAGTATTATGGGCTTCCACAGTTAATCCGGTAGAGGCACATACCTTCCCTATCTCCTCAAGGGCTATCACATAGCTCATGGTGTCTATCCTCGACCCTCCATATTCGGCAGGTACCGTCATGCCCATAAGTCCCAGAGCCCCCATTTTCCGAATGTTCTCCCATGGGAAATACTCCTCATCATCCACCTTGTGGGCCAGGGGTTTTATCTCTTTCTGTGCGAACTCTCTCACCATGTTCTTCAACATCTTCTGCTCTTCGGTATATGTGAAATCCATTGTAGCACCTCATCTCCCATCGCTGACAGGCATATCCTGATAAATCAAGGGTCCAACGCAATTATCTCTAGTAATATCTTTCCATGTCCGAATGATATCACCTCTGTTGTCCATACGTTAATGATCTCACTGGGCACGTTCAAAACTTTATTTAGAAGGAGGGTCGATTAGGGACGGGGTCTCAAATGTTGGAAGAAGGTAAAGGGGAACTCATAAGCTCTTGCACGGCTGATGAGATACGGGATTGGAACCATGAGAACAAGGAGAGAGGTCTCGTTGACAAGATGACAGATGTGAGGTCAGCCGTAAAAAAATATGTCACTGACGGTATTTACCTCGCGATTGGAGGTTTTGGCCATATCAGGATCTCCATGCCCATGATATATGAGATCGTGAGGCAGAGGATCAAGCACCT
>JAGLEG010000191.1 GCA_023145185.1 Thermoplasmata archaeon | reverse complement strand
GTCGCGGCGATGTCCGACGTGAAAAGGAGGAGGTGGGGTTTCCAGTTCCATCCCGAGGTTTCGGACACCATCCACGGCTCGGAGATGCTGGAGAACTTCGTTATCGGCATCTGCGGGGCCCGGCAGGGGTGGACCGTGGAGTCCAATATCGATGAGATAGTGGAGAGGATCCGGAAGGAGGCGGGAGGGCGCAAGGTGCTGGCACTCCTGTCCGGCGGGGTGGATTCCACCGTTGTGGCAGCACTTCTCAACAAGGCCCTGCCCCCCGGACAGACCCGCTTCATCCACATTGATACGGGGCTGATGAGGAAGGATGAATCGTCGTCCGTGGCGGAAGCGCTTGGCGGGATCGGTAGGATCGACCTCGAGGTGGTGGACGCCTCCCACATGTATCTATCTTCCCTTGAGGGGGTTCAGGATCCAGAGGAGAAACGGGTGATCATCGGCAGGCTTTTTGTCGAGATAGTGAACGAGATCGCCTCGGATACAAAGGAGGATGACTGGGTACTCGCCCAGGGAACGCTATATCCAGATACGATCGAAAGCGGTGGGACCGAGAACGCCGCCGTCATCAAGACACATCACAACAGGGTAGACGTGATAATGGAGATGATCCGGAAGGGTCAGGTGATCGAGCCGGTGAAGGACTTGTACAAGGCGGAGGTCAGGGAGGTGGGGGAGCAGCTGGGTCTGCCCTGGGGCCTCGTACACAGGCAGCCGTTTCCCGGACCAGGATTGGGGATAAGGGCGCTCTGCCAGGACAGCTGGCTGATCCACACCACAATGGAGGGCATCCAGGAGATCCAGGGGAGGGTCGAGACGGGCATCCAGGAGGATGAGTGGGCCAGTGGGAAGGTCAAGGGGCTTGTCCTTCCGGTGAGGTCCGTAGGCGTTAAAGGGGACGCCAGGTCGTACGAGCATCCCGTGGCGCTGTGGGCTGATGAGAAGGTAGACTGGCCCGCCATCAAGCTCTTTTCCACAAGGCTCGTCAACAGGACAGCCGGAATAAACAGATGCGTTCTCATGGTGGGGTTGAAGGACGTTTCGACGCCTGCTCCGGTGGAGCGGTTCATAACCGAGGAGAGGATGGACCTCCTCCGCGAGTGCGATCACGTGGTGATGGAGGGGCTGAAGGAGCACGAGCTGTACGACTCCGTGTGGCAGTGTCCCACCGTACTGGTTCCCATCTCATTCTTGGATGGTGAGATGGTCGTGGTAAGGCCTGTATGGTCGCAGAGGGCGATGACCGCAGAGGTGTCCGAGCTTCCAGACGAGTTCTACGATGATATCATCCCCAGGCTTCTGGCCCTTCCAGGTATAGACAGCGTGGCGGTTGACGTCACCTCCAAGCCGCCGGGAACCATCGAGTGGGAGTGAGATGAAGCTGATATTGGCCTCCTCATCTCCACGGAGAAGGGACCTGATGAGGGGGGAGGGGTACGATATTGAGATAGTTGATCCAACAGCCGATGAGGTACATGATGGAGACCCATACGGCCTCGTGGTCGAGAACGCCAGGTCAAAGGCGAGGTCGATACGTCGGGGCGGGATCATTGTAGGAGCAGATACGATCGTCCTTTGCAACGGGGAGATACTGGGTAAACCGGCTGATCGATCGGATGCGGGGAGGATGTTAAAGCTCCAGATGAGATGCGATCAGGAGGTCATCACCGGGATATGCGTCCTGGAAGGCGAAAGGGAGTTTGTTGGTTACGAGGTCTCGGGGGTGGTGATGGACCCCTGCGATGACCTGGAGGCATACCTTGAAAGCGGGCTGTGGGGGGGGAAGGCCGGGGCGTACGGCATCCAGGACAAGGGCCCCATCAGGGCGAGGATCACCCATGGGGACGAGGACAACGTAATAGGCCTCCCCGTCTCCCTTCTTCGAAGGCTCCTGGCCCTCACCACATTCTCATATCCTGAGGGTACGCCCGGATAAGGATCAAGATGTCTGCACGGCCTCGCCGTTTATCTCGATCTTCCAGGACATATCCACCGTGGCCTTTGCCATTGCAGTGACGGAGCAGTATCTCACCATGGAAAGCCTCACGGCCTTTTTCACCTTCTCCGGGTCGATATCGTCCCCCTCCAGCCTGTAAGTGAGGCCGATCCGGGTAAACACCTTGGGGTGTTCCTGTGCCTTCTCATGCTCCTCATGGATCTCAAAGGAGGTGTAGTGGACCTTCATCTTCTTCAGTAGCGATACGACATCCATTCCCGTACATCCCATTATCGCCTGCAGGAACATCTCCATGGGGGCCACTGCCCCCTCTAACCCCCCGACCCCCTCCTTCGTATCCATCATCAGCCAGTGCCCGGAATCGGTCATTCCCGAGAACGCGAGCCCTTTTACACTCCTTACATAAGCGCACATGTTTTCCTACCCCTGTAAGGACCCTGAAGGGTGATTTGATTAATATCTTTCCCGCTGGATATGGCTCTACAAACAGGGACAAGCTGATATATCACCTAATTTTTCCCCTTTCATCGAAACATACCAGTTCGCTGGATACATAGGGGGACTACATACGGTAGAACAGGAAGAGGCCGTCGAGAAGAAGATGAGCGGATCCGTTGCCCTTGAGATGGAGGTCCTGGACCTCTGGAAGGGAAAGGACATCATGAGGAGGCTGCTCGAACACAACAAGGGGGGAGAGTACTTCAGGTTTCTTGAAGGGCCCCCGACAGCGAACGCCCCACCGGGGGTGCACCACATCTTCGCCAGGGCGATCAAGGACTCCATCTGCCGTCACAGGAACATGAAGGGATTCCACGTTCCCAGGATGGGCGGATGGGACTGCCACGGACTGCCCGTGGAGATCGCCGTGGAGAAGGCCCTTGGCATAGAGAACAAGGAGCAGATCGAGGAGTACGGGATCGAGCCCTTCATCAGGAAGTGCCGGGAATCTGTCTTCACCTACATCGACGAGTGGTCCAGGATGACGGATAGACTGGGATATGTGCTGGACCTGGAGGACCCGTACATCACCATGAAGGACAGCTACATCGAATCGGTATGGTGGTCCCTCAAGGAGATATGGAAAAAAGGTTTGCTCACCGAAGGCCACACCATCGTCCCATACTGTCCGCGGTGCGGCACATCCCTATCCTCCCATGAGGTGGCCCAGGGGTACAAGACAGTGAAGGAGCCATCCATCTTCGTCAAGTTCAAGATCAGGGACCAGGAGAACGCGTATTTCCTCGCCTGGACCACAACCCCATGGACGCTTATCTCAAATGTGGCCCTTGCTGTCAGCCCTGATGAGTTCTACGTTAGGATCGAGTACAAGGGAGTGGAGCTGATCCTCGCCGAGTCCAGGGCGAAGGTGTTGATGAAGGAGGAGGATTACACGGTCAAGCAGAGGCTCATGGGCTCCGATATGGAAGGGACAGGCTACGAGCCCCTCTTCGATTTCACGAAGCCTGACAGGCCCGCTCACTTCATCACCACCGCCGACTTCGTCACCATGGACGACGGTACAGGCATCGTTCATATCGCCCCGGCCTTCGGCGAGGATGACTATGAGCTGGGAAAGAGGTATGATCTTCCCCTGGTCCAGCCCGTCAAACCGGACGGGACCTTCACGGAGGAGGTGACCCCCTGGAAGGGCGTATTCGTCAAGGATGCGGACCCTTCCATCATTGAGAACCTCTCATCCAGATCACTGCTCGAAGGGCAGCTGATGTACGAGCATCAATATCCGTTCTGCTGGAGATGCGACACGCCCCTCCTTTACTACGCGAGAAAGGGGATATACATCAGGATGTCGGAGCTCAGAAAGAACCTGATGGAGAACAACGAGAAGATATCGTGGTATCCTCCCAACATCAAGAAGGGCCGCTTCGGGAAATTCCTGGAGGAGGTCAAGGACTGGAACCTCTCCAGGGAGAGGTACTGGGGCACCCCGCTCCCGCTGTGGAGATGTGAGGAGGGCCATGAACATATGGTGGGGTCCATAGAGGAGCTTCGTGAGCTCTCCGGAAAGGAGGTGCCCGAACTCCACCGGCCGTATGTGGACGGTGTAACGTTCCCGTGCGGGGAGTGTGGAAAGACCATGACGAGGCTCACCTACGTCATCGACTGCTGGTATGATTCGGGATCGGCTCCGATCGCATCAATGCACTACCCGTTCGAGAACAGGGAGGAGTTCGAGAAACAGTTCCCGAGGGATTATATCGCAGAGGGGATCGACCAGACCAGGGGATGGTTCTATTCTCTCCTTGCCATCTCAACGGCTGTATTTGATAAGCCATCCTACAAGTCCGTGATCTGCCACGCACACGTCCTGGACGGGGAGGGCAAGAAGATGTCCAAGTCCAAGGGCAACGTGATCGATCCGTGGGATCTTTTCAACACCGAGGGCGCTGACGCCATCAGGTGGTACCTACTGTCCCAGACCGCCCCATGGAAGCCCAAGATGTTCTCCTCAGAGGGCGTCAACGAGGTGAACCGATCCTTCCTCGCAACCGTGAGGAACGTGCTGGGGTTCTACCAGACATATTCCGACCTCGACGGGTACAGGCCGGAAAATCGGACCAACCCCTCGGAGAGGTTGGGAGTCGACAGATGGCTCCTGTCCAGATTGAACAACCTGGTCAAGAAGGTGGATGAGAGCCTGGACAATTTCGATCTTCTCGGGGCGCCGCAGGCCATCTCATATTTCGTGGTTGAGGATCTCTCCAACTGGTACGTAAGGGCGAACCGGAGGAGGTTCTGGGGTGGGGAGGAGACCGTGGACAAGCAGATGGCCTACGACACGCTTGCGGAGGCCCTGCACACCGTCTCTCTGCTCATGGCCCCACTGGCCCCGTTCCACGCCGAGAAGGTCTACCAGGAGGTCGCCTTCCCGGATATCCTGGATTCGGTCCACATGGAAAGATATCCCACGCAGGATGATGACCTCATTGACGGCGGCCTGGAGGAGAGCATGTCCCTCCTGAGGAAGGTCGTTGAGCTGGGAAGGGCGGCCAGGGGTTCCAGGAACATGAAGATCAGGCAGCCCCTGGGCAGGGTGGTCGTCAAGGGCGTTGGATCCTTCGACGACGATCTGATCCCGATCATCAGATCGGAGCTCAACGTCAAGGAGGTGGTCTTCGAGGATGACCTCTCAGTATACTTCGATATGACCGCCGAACCGGACCCCAAGAAGCTGGGTCCTAAGATGAAGGCCCACTCCAGCAAGGCCAGGGATATCCTGCTGAAGGATGATCCAAAGGAGCTTGCCAGGAGGGCGAAGGCCGGGGGGGTCAACATCGAGATCGAGGGAACCAAGTACCATCTCTCCGAGGATGACTTCAGGTTCCACGAGATCCTGGGGGAGAACTTCGCCATCGGGACCGAGGGGGACATCGAGGTCATACTCGACCTGGAGCTCACCGACGATCTGATAAGGGAAGGGGTCGCCAGGGAGGTCGTAAGGCGTATCCAGACCATGAGGAAGGATATGGACCTGCCCTACGATGCGAGGATATCTCTTAGTATGTCCGGGGATGGGCCGGTCCTGGACGGGATCGAGGTTTTCAGGGATTACATCGTCGGGGAGACCCTGGCGGATTCCCTTACCATCGAGGAGAGCACGGAGGGCAAGGAGTGGGAGATCGATGGGGGCACGTTCAGGGTCAAGGTAGAGCAGATATGATCTATTCCTTCGACATCAATGCTCTTCCTACAGCCATGTATTCGGTAGGTTCATATTCACATCTCTCTCTCCCAAGGATGAGTTAAAGGTCCGCATCATGTGTGTCGAACATCCACAAATATAGGGGCTGTGTATGAACAAGAGAGGATGCTTGGGTATGGAAAGTGATCGAACTCAACTTCACTTGGAACATTTATTGTCGATGGGCGAAGGCATTCGGGTAGAGTATAAGGAGGCAAAGAGATCACTTCCAACTAGTACATTCGAAACGATCTGCGCAATGTTGAACCGTGACGGGGGAGATATTCTTCTTGGAGTAGAGGATCATGGAAATGTATTGGGAATCGATCCACAAACTATTGAAAAAATGAAGACAGACATGGTTAATCTTTCCAACAACCCTCAAAAGCTGGATCCCCCGTTCATTATATTTCCTGTTGATCAGGTCCGGGATGGTAAAAAGATCTTGCACATTTCATTACCCGCCAGTTCCCAAGTACATCAAACCAACGGTGTTGTTTTCGACCGGAGCAATGATGGTGATTTCCGTGTGACTCAACCTCATCGTATAGCAGAAATAAGCAATCGAAAGCGGACAACCTATACCGAGAATATTATCTATTCAGCCACAACTCCTGACGACCTGCGCTTGGATCTACTGCCCAGACTTCGTAATCTAATGCTTACCCGTGGACCGAACCACCCATGGAGAGAACTGGACGATGAGCAGTTATTGCTCAAAGCAGGGCTTTTCAGAAAGGATCAGGAAACCGGAAAGGAAGGCTATAC
>JAGLEG010000190.1 GCA_023145185.1 Thermoplasmata archaeon | reverse complement strand
GAGAAGAAAACAGGACAGTATGAACCTCAAGGGGAACAAGATACTTCAGATACCGAAATTCGACCCCGAACTCTGGGATGTACTTGCCGAGATGACCTGGATACGTGAGGATTATTCCGCAACGATGATACTTCGGAACAAGAAGACGAAGGATGTACTGTACCAGGTGATCGAGCCAGAGATGACCAAAAGGGAAAGTAAACTACTGGATTTCTTGAAGAATGCCATAGAGGAGAATATAGACATCGACAGGGGCGAGGTTGACGATGTGGATAACGAACAGAGGATCCGCATACAGATGAAGAAGCTACTCTCCCTGGCAGGACAGAAGACGAACATTCAGACATTCGAGAAGTTGTTCTACTACCTGTCAAACCACTTCCTTGGTTACGGAATGATCCAGGTTATGATGGAGGACCCTGACCTTGAGGATGTATCCTGTGACGGAACAGGAATACCCATATTTGTTTTCCACAGGGATTACAAGAATACCAGGACATCAATAAAGTGGGCGGACGAGGATGAGCTCAACGACTACGTGGTCGGCCTTGCACAGAGGTCCGGAAAATCGATATCCATAGCCGATCCGATACTTGATGGGACACTGCCTGATGGGTCCAGACTCAATGCAACGTTTGGAAAGGAGATAACGACAAGGGGGTCATCTTTCACCATAAGGAAATTCAAGGAGGACCCACTCACAATGGTAAACCTTGTACTTTTCAGAACGGTATCTCCGGAGATGGCAGCACATCTCTGGCTTGCCGTCCAGTACGGGGATTCAATGATGGTATCGGGAGGGACAGCTTCCGGAAAGACCACCACGCTAAACGCAGTTAGCCATTTCATCCCCCCCTCCTCCAAGATAATAACGATAGAGGATACGAGGGAGATGCAGCTGCCTCATTTGAACTGGATAGCTGGACTTACAAGGGAGAGAAAAGGGGAGGGAACAGGACAGAGCATAGACATGTACACGCTTCTCGTTTCAGCCTTGAGGCAGAGGCCTGAATACATGATCATAGGTGAGGTGAGGGGAAAGGAGACGATGGCCGTTTTCCAGGCGATGGCTACGGGGCAGGTCACATATGCTACGATACACGCTGATACCGTTGCTGCGATCGTTCACAGGCTTGAGAATCCCCCTATCAATATACCCAGGATATTGATACTTGGCCTCAACCTCGTTCTTCTGCAGGCGCAGGTGAGGGTGAGAAAGAAAAGGACCAGGAGGATCAAGGAGCTCACAGAGATCGTTGGGATCGAGCCTACCACCAATGAGATCGTATCCAACAAGGTATATTTCTGGAATCCTGCCAAGGATGAG
>JAGLEG010000019.1 GCA_023145185.1 Thermoplasmata archaeon | reverse complement strand
AAATCCGGCTCCCGGCGCTCATTTTTATCTAATCAAAGGGAGCCGATATCATTGTATTCTCAGCAGTGGCCAGACCAAAACCATTCAAATAATTATCTTTCTGTTTTGGTCTAAGGTCCGGCTCCCGGCGCTCATTTTTATCTAATTGAAGGGAGCCGATATGATCAATATCTCATCATTGGTTTGACTTAAACCGATGAACATTATCTTCTCAACAGTTTAAGTCAGAAATCCGGTTCCCGGCGCTCATTTTTAACTAATCAAAGGAAAACTTCATCCATATTTTTCCTTGATCAATTTCCGGATGGTAAGCTTGGCCCATGTGAATGCCACTATCGAACCTATGCTGTTACCAAGGAATATCCCAAACCAGATCCCAACGAGTCCGAGGTCGAGAACGACCCCCAGGACGTAGCTGCAAATTGCGGTCAAAATAAGTGTTCTCAGCAGTGTCACGACAAGTGAGCGGAACCCCTTGCCCATACCCTGGAAGGCGGATGATGAGAGCATTCCAAATGCCACAAATGGATAGAATATGCACATGATTCGAACGAATATCACAAGGTCATCATACAACACGGCCGAACCCTCCGACCAGGTGAACATCCTGACGATCCAGGGTGCGAAAGCGAAGGTCAGAACGGCCATGGTCAGCTCGATGATCAACCCCATCTTCACCGCATATCTGTGCGCGCTCCTGAGCTTCCTGTAGGCTTCCGCGCCGTAGGTGGCACCGGCCACCGAGACCATGGCCGTGGAGATCCCCATCACGGGCAGTATTGCAAGTGTGATCACCCGCCATCCAGCAGTAAAGACCGCGACCCCATGTATGCCACCAACGAAACCAACGATCAGGATCAGTATGAACATGTTGATGGACATGGACATCTGCTGAAGTGATGCGGGCAGACCTACCCTCATGATATCCTTGATGACGGACATGTTCGGCCTGAACTTACGGAATGGAAATGAGATAAAGGTATCCTTCTTGAAGAACAGCCAGTAGAACAGCATCAACGAGGATATGGCCATGGAGAGAAGCGTGGCCCATGCAGCCCCGGTTACTCCCAGGTCAAATCCGTAGATGAAGATCGGATCGAGGACGAGATTCATTACCGACCCCACTATCATCGCATACATCGCCCTCTTCGCGTCCCCCTCTGCCCTCATGATCGCGTTGGCGATGTTGCTGAAGAAGATCACAATACTTCCTGCAAAGAGGATCCTACCGTATGACGTGGCCATCTCCTTTGCGTCTCCCGCTCCCATGGCCTCGAATATCATATCTGCCATCAGGAACATCGGTATGGTGAAGGTGATTGCGATAAGCACCATGATGGCTAGGGTATGCATTGCAACCTGATCCGCTCCCTTCTTGTCCTTGCTGCCTATTCTTCTCGATATAGCAGCCCCCCCACCGATCCCGATACCAATTGCCAATGCCATGGCCATAAAAAAGAAGGGAAAGAAGAATCCAACTGCGGCAAGGGCCTCGGGCCCCAGACCGGAGACCCAGATGGCGTCCACCAGATTATACAGGGTCTGGATCGACATCGCGATCATCATCGGCAGGGCCAGTTTCCAAATCGCCTTTCTGGGATCTCCCAGCAGGGTCTTGACACCCTCTGTTCGGCCTTTCCCCATCATCCCACCCTTTGCACCTGCCAATTATTTTCCCCCCGTGGGGCTGAAACACATCTCATGGCCTGTGGCCCGTGAGGAGTTCTTCGCGACCTTGAGCAAAAGCCCATGGAGGGTTTCCACCTCCTCATCGGACAGGCCCTGCGAAAGCTCGGAGACCAGGTCTCGAAGAGTTCCCCTCACCATTGGTTTGATCTCATTGCCCTTGACGGTCAGATGTATCAGATAGGACCTTCTGTCGGAGGGATCCTGTTCCCGGACCACATAATCTCCCTCAACCAGTTTACGAACCGCCCTGGTCGTGGTCGCCTTGTCCAATCCAACAAGCCTTGAGAGCTCATCCTGATTGATCCCATCCTTCCTGTAAAGTGTCATCAAATACGGATGTTGGCCGCTACCGATCCCGAGGTCCTCCAACCTCCGGGCGATATACCCGTGGTTCTGCCTGGATATGAAACTTATCAACTTGCCGATATTCTGGCCGTCGCCCATCTGTGCCATCTCCGAAGATGGACTGCCGATATCACCACACCATATATAGTTGCGCATGCAACTATATTCTCCTGTCCATCATACCAGCATTTACAGATCAAAATAGGTGTTCATCGATCGTGTGGGGGTCCTCCGCCGGCCTTGCTATGATCGTTCTGAGGACGTGCTCCCCTCCCTCCAGCTCCTTTTGAACCTCGAGGGCATCCTCGGGCCTGCACAGGCAGTGGACGTTTGGGCCGGCATCTATCGTAAAGTATACCTCAAGACCCCTGTCCCTCATGGCGTGGACGGACCTGATCACCTTGAGCGTCTCCCCCTGCCAGTAATACAGGGGCAGGTCAGAGGTCATCATAACGGCATGCATGTACTTTGAGTTCCTCTCCGCAATGGACCCGACCGTTCTCAGATCGTTATCGAGTATTGCGTCTCTCACAAGCAATGCCTCTTTCTGGGAAAGCTCTGTCCTGATTGAATTGAAAGGGCTCGTGTGGGCGTGCTCGTGGCCGACGTCGGAGGATACGCCTTTCCTTCCCTCGTTGACGATCGCGATAACGGCGTTCAGCGGGAAAGGAGCACCCTGGCACACCTTCTCGGCAAATGAGGTCTCGTGGGAGCTACCCTTGTGCCAGTAAACGAAGCCGCCGTGAAGAGATCGTACGGCAGATCCCGACCCCAATCTGGCCCAGGTGGACAGCTCCTCTCTGGAGAGGTCCAGGCCCAGAGCGCTCGATGCGGCAATGGCAAGCGCCGAGAAACCCGCCGCAGAAGAGGCCAATCCCGCCGCCGTTGGAAAATCGTTCCTGGACCCTATCCGGAAATGCTCCTCCACGCCCGCCTTTGTCCTCAGTGGGTCCACAACCAACCTCACGCGCTCCAGCTCCCTGCCCGTCAGCTCCCTGCCCTCCAGGACCATACTGTCCATTTCGTACGACCGGGAGAACTCCACGGTGGTATGGGACATCAGTTTGGAGCCTCCGGAGATACCCTCCTTGGTCATCGACACATTATCGTTCAAAGGGAGGTTCATGCCCCGCCCGCCATCTTCCTGCCTGCCCCAGTACTTGATCAACGCTATGTTGGAGTGTGAGATGGCCGAGGCTTTCATATATCGTGCTACGCCCATGATATGTATTATTTTTTTCCCTTTGCACACGGATCTGGACCATTTGGATCACGACGTGATATCAGGGCCGATCGGGGGTGGCCAGAGCACAGGAACCACCGAAAAGTTATTTTTAAATGATATCCTTGTACCCCGCACAGCTGGGGCATATTTTTCAGTTCTCGAAATAGAGGTGTACGTTATGGGGGCGACTGGTACCGAAGAGCACTTGGAGGAGATAGAGACAGGTCCGAATGAGGTCTTTTCGGTAATAACCGATCTTGAGCTGGCCCGCTCCTGGGGTCAGACCTCCGCCGGCGCGATCCTTTTCCCCCCCGGAGCGCAGTTGGGCCTTGGCCATATCGTGGAGATCAAACCGAAGGGGTCCAACTATCCATGCAGGTTGAAGGTCAAGATCATTAGGTACGGCCAGACCGTGGAGCTGGACATCATCGAGGGGCCTTTCTTTGGACATATGGCCGTGTCCCTGGAACCCAGGCCTTACGGAACCCTACTTGCTATTAAAATGGATTACAGGATCGAGAGGGTCGGGTTCAGGTTGAGATGGTCCATGTCGGAGAGGAAGAAGTTCGGGAAACTGATGGAAGAGGTGCTCACCCACATCAAATCCTTCTCCGAGAGCAGGGCCAACCAGTGATCTATTCTCCCGATATACCCTTCCTCAATCTTCCAAGGAACTCACTTCTCATCTTCTCCATGGCGGGAGCGTCCCTCCCCTCAACGGTCAACCTTATCATCGGAGAGGTGTTGGAGCATCGTATCAGGGCCCAGCCGTCATCCGTATCGACCCTCACGCCATCCATGGTGTTCACCCTTTCGAATTCCGCTGATATCTGATCTATCAGTGAATCCACCACGGCGAACTTGGTCTCGTCCGAACATTCAACGGCGACGGCGTCCATTGGATACTGAGGCACTGTGTCAACGATATCGGACAGCTTCATCCCCGTTACGGCCAGGATCCTCATGACCTCGAGAGGGATCACTATCGCATCGTCGAACAGCACGTGTTCGGGGATGATCATGTGGCCCGACCTCTCCACTCCGAATATCGCCCCGTGAAGTTTCGCCTCGAGCGTCAGGAACGTGTGTCCTACCTTGATCCTCTTCACCTCGGCTCCCAGCGGAAGGAGAACGTCCTCGATCGCCATCGAGGACTCCACATTGGCGAGGACCAGGCCATCTCCCTTCTCCTTGAGCAGGTGCTTCGCCATGATGATCCCGATCGTATCCGACGTGAGAAAACGCCCCTTATCATCAACGATGACGGCCCTATCCCCGTCCCCGTCAAAGGCTACCCCCAGCGAGAGGCCCTTCTCCATAACGAGATCCCGAAGCTTCCCAAGGAACTCCGGTTTGGGCTCTGAGGGTCTCCCCTTGAAGTGGGGGTCCAGCTCACAGTTCACGGTCTCCAGGCCCACCCCCAATCCCGAGATCACATCAGGCGCAGAGAGGCACATCGACCCCCCGCAGTCCACGCCGATCCCCAGTTTCGATCCCGAAAGGACATCACCGTATTTGCCCACCCAGAAATCCCTGTATCTTGAGTGATAATCCTTGGATATCACCTTGCCCATTCCCTTCCAATCGACCTTCGAGAACTTTCTGTCCAGCACACGGTCCCTGATGGACATGATATGTTCCTCGGGAAATCCCACACCATCGCCGAAGTATACCTTCAGGCCGTTCCACTCCGGGCCAAGATGCGATGCGGTGATGAAACAGGAGGCATCCACACCTTCTGCGTACCCCCCGTAGAGGGCGATCCCAAAACTGCACTGTCCAAGGGAGATGACGTCGATCCCGGAGGAGAGAAGTGCGGAGATCACCGCATCCGCCATCGCCTCCGAGGTGGTCCTGATATCGTAGCCGAGGGACACCCTGGAGAGGCCGAGGTCCTCCTTGAGGAACGCCCCCAGCCCGTAACCTATGTCCATTGCGATGCTGGAGTCCAGGTCCTGCCCCCATATTCCCCTGATATCGTAAGCGCGAAAGATGTGTTTCATAAGTCCCACCTCAGAAGGGCGATTAATGCATCATGGTTCTTATATATATTGAGGAAAACCCATTCACGATGGTGGACCACCTGCCCGAATACAGGGATGGATTGATAT
>JAGLEG010000189.1 GCA_023145185.1 Thermoplasmata archaeon | reverse complement strand
TCTCGGATAAACTGCTCGACATCTGCGGGGACCCAGGGGAACTATCGAATGTCGGAAGGCTCTCCAGGGAGTACGCTTTGCGATATCACGAGCCTGTCAATGTGGCCCGCATGGTGGAGAAGTATCTCTGAAAGGCTACAACCTATCGTTCAACATCATCACGACCACGTCAAGGTCCAGTTCGAAGGCGGATATAGGCGCGCCCAGCTCCATCTCGGATACAATGCGGGGGTGGATCTCCCCGAAGTGGCCTATGGGGACGAGGTCCCCTTCCAGCTCGGTAAAAGGGCCGTCCCCTTTCCTTTCAAGCTCGGTGAAGACCGCCCCTCCCCTTCCCTTGATGTAACATCCCAGCGGGGCCTCGCCGAGCACGAACGGCAGGTCCAGGTCATCCAGCATCTTGAGCAACAGCCCCTTTACGCCCGTGAAGGACGCCCTGTTATCTTCCGAAACGCACCCCAATACCTTGCCCGATCGATTGATGGACATCACATCCGCGATCTCGAAGATCCTCTGGGGCAGGTCGCGGTGCTTGTTCGCCCTCAGGAGAGCCATGAGCGACGGAATGGAAGATGATCTCACCATGGTGTGTTCGGTGGTGATGGGGTTGATGATCCTGGCGTGTTCGACCTCCTGTCGCCCCATGAGGTCGAACTGCTGTTCCTCGTTGGAGAGGGAGATCGTCCTCACCTCCTGGAATCCCTGGCCCACCAGGGTCTCCCTGATGAGTCTCGATAGCTTGGTCATGTGTTGTTCGGAGGCGACGTTGCTCGCCCGGGAGGGGGTTCCCGGGAAGTTATTGAACCCGTATCCTATCGATATGTCCTCTGCGATATCTGCCTGGTGGAGGATATCGCCTCGCCAGGGGGGGATGTCCACAAAGAGCCTATCATCTTCGGTATACGGGTGAAATCCCATCCTGGTAAGGGCACTGGAGATCTCGGCGTTGTCCAGGTCAAGGCCCAACCAGGTGTTGGCCCATTTCCTGTCCACCGGCCATATTTTCCATGTATAGTCGGGCCAATTTCCGGTCTTGAGGCCCTTTTTCGGAAGATAGTCTTTCCCGGGATATTCGACCCGGATGCTCTCCACTTTCCCACCTCTGGAAACGAGCTGGGAGCAAACGATGTTCACCGCCAGTGAGACCGCGGACCTGTCCCACCCGGTGCAGTCCACGAAAATGTCCCTGGTCTCCTGTGTCACCTTGGTCAGCTCACCGTTGATTATCGGGGGAAACGATAGGACCTGCTCCTTTGAATCGATTATTACCGGATATCTGTCATATCCCTTCAGGATATCCGCATAGGCGATGCCCTTCTCATGTTCCTTCAATATCCGCGCCAGGTCCCACTCCTCACCCGGCTTCTGAAGGGGTATGAACTTCGTATCCCCGGGGGGCGAAGCGAAATAGCGGAAAGGTGGGACCAGTGGGGAGGCGTCGTGTATGCCTATTGCGACCTTTCTCCGTTTTCTTCCCAGGGTGATGTGCAGCTTCTCCTGCAGGTTCATTATGGAGATCATCGCCCCCTCATCGAGGGTGACGCCCCTGATCAAGGCCCCACCGATGACCGGCCTGATATCTGCAAGTACTGGATCCACGGTGAGCACTATCCCGCTGTCACCAGAGATGGTATGTCCCTCCATATCTGGCTCCCCCATCCCGGAGAGCTCCCTGTAGGCCCTTGCCACGCCCTCAACGGAGAAGAGGTCAGGCCTGTCCGGGAAGAACTCGACGGATATCTCGTTCCCCTGGACCTTTTCAACGGTGGCCCCGATCATCGGTATCTCCTCCAGGAACCTCTCAAGGTCGAAACCTTCTCCCACGAGGGATGCAAGATCCTCCGTATCCATATTTATCACAGGCAAGATGTCACCGCTCAAGAAGATGGCCCGATGGTAAAAAAACCTTTCATCACGTTCATCGTGATAAACCTCATTTTTCAGGGTGAAGGTTTTATAGTGGTTCCTTTTTTGGGGGTCAAGGTGAAATCATGGCAGACCTAGTGAAGAAAGAAATGGGACTGATGGATGTGATCAAGAAGTATCCCCAGACGGTCCAGGTATTCCAGAAGCACGGCCTTGGATGTATCGGATGCGCCCTTGCGAACTTCGAGACCGTTGAGCAGGGTGCCATGGGCCATGGAATGGAACTTGAGCCCCTCCTCAAAGACCTGAACGCAGCTGCAGCACAA
>JAGLEG010000188.1 GCA_023145185.1 Thermoplasmata archaeon | reverse complement strand
GAAACAGAAAATTCTCCCTCACCCCTTTCGGAAACAACTGTTGATGTATACTCTTCGCAATCCGCCATTTTCAACGGAAACAGCGTTATGGATGGGATAAAGAATGACAATGATATCAGTATGATCAAATAATGCGAAACTTTATGGCTGTTTCCCATGTAATGTTTTAAACACCCTGTTGAATATAAATATCTATCTAAAGCCTTCATTAATCAATATATATCATTTCATTATATTCTTGATAATTCCTAGAATTCCACCTTATCGTATATATTATCAGATGGTATGTTGCCCTTTCTCATATCTGTATCCATCTCCTTCAGGGCAAGTATCCTCTTGAATGTTGGTGGGTGGGTGGCGAATAGTCCCCCAAATTTCTCCCATGCAGAGTTATTGGCCTCCTCTGACATCGCGATCTCCAGTTCATTTTCGTCAATTACCCCATCCCCATCCAGGTCATATCGATTCTTGTTCTTGATGATCCTTTCCATCTCCTTATGTGCGTTCTGAACGTCGCCTATATAAAACGATCTTGCGGCGTTCTTAGTTTTCTGATCTGCAGGTGCAAGCGATAGACCATAGGTTATCTTGGTCAGAGCTGATGCCAGTGCCTGTGGGTTATTGGTAATATGCCCCGAGTAAGCATCTGCATAGAACTCCCTTATCCTTGATATTTTCTTGATCAATAGAGATGTTAGAAAATAGACTATCAAAGAGGCAAGACCGATCAATACAATTGCGCCAGCTCCCTTGTTATTTCTGCTGCTCATCCTTGTGTATAATAGCGATCTCATTCCGAAATATGCGATCAAAGGCATTACGGACAGTATCGTCATGTACATGCAATCCCGATTTTTTATATGGCCGATCTCATGTCCAATTACCGCTTCGATCTCGCTGTCATTAAGTTTTTCCAGCAAACCCCTGTGGACAGATAAAGTGGAGCCAGAAGCTGATAGTCCGTAAACGAATGCATTTGGTGTGCTATCCTCAACCATGCCCAATTTTGGCATTGGTATCTCAGCTTTGATCGTAAGCTTCTTAACCATTTCTTCAAGATAAGGGTTCTCCCCCTCCGAAAGAATTCTTGTTCCTGTTGACCATTTCACTATCGAAGACGATATCAAGATCTGGATCACTACCACGATAGCGAATAGAAAGATCATAAAATATGGATGTATACCGATTATAAATCCAACCACAACAAGAAATAGACCAAATATGAGAAACATCAATCCGATGTAAAAATAGCTGTTGATCTTCAATGTTGAGAGAGAAGCCATGGGGTGGATTCTATGTCAAGGAATAAATAATCATTGTCTCTTAAGGGATAATATCGTTGAAAATCTATTATGGAGATCATGTCATGGGAATTGCAAGTGATGTTAAATGCCATAATTGTGGGGCTCCACTTACACTTAAAGCTGGAGAGGTAGTTATTACCTGTGAATACTGCGGAACGGCCTTCAACGTCGCAACAGATGAGGACTTCTTCCTGGAGCATTCCATCATCCCCAGTGGTTTCAATGAACAGAAAATAAGGAATATCGTAAAAAATTGGATGGGGTCTGGCCCGCTCAAACCTGTGAATCTGGAGAAAAGGGCCAGGATCACGGACATGGGCCTTACATTCCTTCCATTCTATATCGTACATACCAATGTCACAACCAACTACAAAGGTATGTTTACGAGAACAGGCAAGGAGGTGGAAAAGAACGGAGACCTCCACCGTGAATATTACTGGAAGGTCCTTGGAAGGCGTGGATCTAGATTTCCAACTAAAGAGTACGAGATCCCGCTTTCAGGAAAGGAGACCTTTAACCTCTCCAGGATCCCCTCACAGGCAAAATATT
>JAGLEG010000187.1 GCA_023145185.1 Thermoplasmata archaeon | reverse complement strand
AAGAAGGCGTTCAGGTTCATGAAGGGATCGAAAGGAGATATCTCAAAGGAGCTCATCCTGAAGCTCCACGACCTCATCCAGCGCAACATCGACCACGATTCAGCAGGGGCCCTCAGGAGGATAGGCGTCAACATCACGGGCAGCGAATGGCAGCCCACCCCTGCGATAATGATAGGGGAGGAGCTGGATGAGCTAATATCCTGGTACAGGGAGAATCGCAACGAGATCCCACCTTTCGAGCTTGCAGCTCTTTTTCACATCAGGTTCGTGCAGATCCACCCCTTCACGGATGCTAATGGAAGAGTGGGTCGTGAGCTCCTCAATTACATCCTTGCCAGGAACGACTACCCTCCCATCATCATCCCGATAGAGCGCAGGGAGGAGTACATGGATAACCTCACCCTTGCAGACGAGGGGGACCCCCTTCCTCTGATGGAGTTCCTCGCCCTTCAATTGATCCGGGACCACGCCAACGTCGTAAGGTCCATCAAGGAGAAGTTCACCGGGGATCTCAGGGATATCAAACCCGGTGAGATGGAGGAGATGGTGGGATTGATGACCTGGTTCTTCAACCTGATCGGGGAGCTGGACCTGAAGGTGCCTCCCCACGCCAGGTCCGAGATCGAGCAGATCCACAGGCAGTTCCTGTCAGATCTGGATGTGGACCCGGACCTTATCAGGTCCCTTCAATCCTGAACGCCTGTGAAGACAGAATCCGCCTCCATCTGCAGGACCCTCTGCCTCTCCCTTGCCAGGTCCCCATCCAGGTCGACCGATCGTTTCCTGTGGACGTTTGCCCTTCCATCGGCAACAGGCCTGGTCCTGTGCCTTCGGATCGGGGCGCTTCTCTCCTTCCCGACAGGTGCCAGATATCCTCCTCCTCCAAGGTCCACCTTGTTCAGGTTGGACCTGAACTCACCTACAATGGGTTCCGATCCAAGCACCCCCTTCTCCCTCATGAACGATCCATTGTTCTCGGAGGATGAGGTGATCCTGTTGTAAAGGACCCTTGCCAGAGAGCATATCTCCGGATCGCGGTCCTCCAGGAGCGGTTTAAGGTCCTCGTGGACCTCGTATCTCATGAGCCTGTCCGAAAGGCCTTCATCACACATGTGAAGCAGAGAGTATAGTATGAACTTCCTCCCCGAGCCCTCCTTCTCTTTCAGCCCATCCTTCATTGTTTCGATCCCTCCATTCATCAGGACCTCGTCCCCCAGTCCGTGAAAGGTAACCTCCTCGAGCAGATGTAAAAGGGGTTCTCTTAAACAGTTATCCGCACTATCAAGCATATTTACGACCCTGCTGCAGATCCTCCGCCTTGCTCCGTCATCGAGCTTCTCCTGGCTGGCCAATGTCGACAGGAGGACCGCCGACTCTTTCCGTATCAGATATACGGGGGAATCAAGGAGGGTACATATCCTCTCCTTCTCCTCTCTACTAAAGTGCCCATCAACACCCCATCGATCGAGATATTCATTCAAATAGGATAGAACCGTGGGAACAACGGATGGAGAGGCGTCATCAAGGCACGCCTTGAGCTCTTCGAACCGGCCCCTGACGTACAGGCCCTTCACAACACGCCTGGTAATGAATCTTTTTTTACCAAGAAGGACGTCGATGAGATACATGTGCCACAACCCTATTATCCGGGATATCTTCTCCTGGGATATGTAACATCCCTTTTACATGATACTTATATTGTTTTGTATACCATTTGGAGATATGGCCTGTTGAACTTATACAATCGGAACATGACGTTATCATTCCAAATCTAAACTACAATGGTTTTATACCAGCTATGCTGGTGATATCGTAGGGCCAGGCCGGGTGGTTCTCTGCAACGTTCTCTCGAGCGTCCCGGCCAGGCCCGCAATTTTCTCCGACCTGGCACTGCTCCGGTCCGGTCATTCGCAACTATAATAACCTAACTTTGACATATGAGTACAAATTAGTGTCAAAGCGAGGTCTATCCCAAAATTGACAGGGTCAGATCCTGATGAACCGGTGATTCATCCAACCTTCACCG
>JAGLEG010000186.1 GCA_023145185.1 Thermoplasmata archaeon | reverse complement strand
GGCCATGCCGGCTTAAAAATAGTTGACAGGGGGGAGGGTACGACTTTGATCCTGTCGGCAAGAGATGGTAGCGACCCCATGGAGGGTTACCAGGTAACATGGTCCTCCACCAGTGAAGGGGACCTCTTCTCCACCACGCAGGAGTGGGTGCCGGGGTTGTATATGGCCCATTGGACCCCATCGTCCGATCTTGTCGGAGAGGTGGAGATCACCGCGATGATCCGTTCCGGGGATATGTTGATCCACTGGGAGACGAACACGACCATCACGGTGAACGGTGACGTTGAGAGGGTCCTGCCGGAATGGCTGGAGTTCAACACCTGGCTGTCCCCTGACGACAGGTTAACACCCGGTAACAGCACATATGTCTTCGTCTCGGTCCAGGGGGTCGAGGAGGAGGTGTACAACATCTCTGTTGAGGAGGTTCGGGGAGATGGGACCATCGCAGGGGGGATGCTGGTCTTCAATAACGTATGGGCATACAGATACTGGCCCTGTGGTGAGGCTGGAACAAGGAGCCTTCTGGTCAAGGTATCTCACGGAGATGACCTGCTGTTTGTGGATGTATTAACCGTTGAGCTGATCGTTCCGGAGGCGGAGGAGCCGATACTCGATCCTCCCATTGAGGAACCACCCCGGGAGGCTCCTCCGAAATTGAAGCTTCTCAGCAGAACGGCCTATCCCGGATCGATGCTCTCACTTCTCGTACTCTCCGATGAGGACCTGACATTGTATTATTTCGAGGCAACGGACCACAATGTGGGAGGTTTCTTCACTCCCGTGGAACAGGTTGTGGAGGGGATATGGTCCTGCCACTATCTGGTTCCCGAGATCGAGGGATCTCTCCTTTTAACGATACGTATCATGGACAGCAACGGACCTGCATGGTTGATGGAGGATACATTTCAGGTGATATCGAGGCCGACAGTGGAAGTCCCCTCCACTGTGGAGCCCTCATTTTCGATGTCCCAGCGGTATACCTCGGAGGGGGATGAAAGCACAATCAAGATATCCCTGAACGACGAGATGGGGGAGGTGCCGATCACAACCTTCGATCTGCTGAGCATACCAGATGGAACTTCCCTCGTCTCGATCCAGCTGGAGGAGGATCACCTGGTCCTGGTTATAGTCTCCGATGGTACGTCGGGAGGCCAGATCGAGATCAAACTTGCAGATGGTTTGGGCAGGTCCGCCAACCTCACCATTGGCCTGATGTGGTCGATCACCCCGAACCGGCATGGGTCCGGATATGATCTTATAGAAGATTACGACGAATCACCAAAGGGTCAGGACGGTCTGGGTGAGATCGGCCCGCTGATGGTTATTTTCATGTCCGCTGTCATCCTGATCCTTGGAATGGTCATTATTCTTCTCATCAGGAGAAGGGAGACGGAATAATTACGCTGGGGGGGCAGGGAAGTTAAATATGTGAAACCTTCATCCATTCCGGATGAGGTACGGGGTCCGATACAAAACAGCCGCTACATTCCTTCTGATCTTGCTGTTACTGGGGGCCATGGGGCCCATCGTCATCGATCTCTACGAGGAGGAACCCCCCTCTATGGAGTTCATCCGGGAGTACGACCTCCCGGAGCTGGAGAACCTGAACTCATCTATCGTGGATTCTGTATCCCTTGCAGGTGATTATCTTCTGAACCACCTTGATGACCAGGGGAAGTTCGACTACCTGTACAACGCTTCAAGTGGTAGGAGCATGGGAGGGTACAATGTCCTCCGCCACGCGGGGACATCGTATTCCCTCGCCCTGATCTTCAAGTATACCGGGGAGGAGAGGTTCTTCAACGGGACCATCACTTCGATCAACTACATGCTGTACAAGCATCTACATTTCGAGGGAATGGGGCCGTCGAGGTTCGCCTATATTGGATCCGAGGGAAGGATCAAACTGGGAGGAGCCGCCCTTGCCCTCCTCGCCCTGGTTGAGACACAGAAGATATGCCCAGGGGTCGACCTGATGGATGAGATCCACGGCCTTGCCGACTTCATTTTAAAGATGCAGTACGAGAACGGGTCGTTCCGGTGTTATTTCAGGGAGGAGGACCGACACAATGATTACTATCCCGGGGAGGCCCTCCTGGCCCTGGCCAAGGTTCATGATCTCACAGGGGAAGGGAGATACCTGACCTCACTGGAAAGGGGATTGGATTTCTACGTTGACCATTACAGCAGGGGGAGGTATTCCGCATTCACGCCCTGGGGCACGGAGGCGATGGTGTATGCCCACGAACACCTGGGGAACTCCTCCTATGTCGACCTCTGTTTCAGGATGGCCAACAGGTGTATGGCAGGTCAGATAGGGCCCTGGGAGGGGGTGGACCCCTCGGTGGTAGGGGCATTCTCCTACGATCCCAGGGCGAATACTGCCAGCAGGGCGGAGGGGGTAGTGGATTCCTACCTGCTTGCATTGATAATGGAGGATAACGCAAGTATAGAACGCTACGGAAAAAGCGCGGACTCATCTGCCGGCTTCCTGATGTACCTTCAGCTGAACGAAACGGACGTTTTCGGATTTGAGGACCCCGCCCTGACCGTCGGAGGGTTCCCCGCCTCGTACGATGACCTGAACATAAGGATCGACTACGTCCAGCACGCGGTGGTGGTCCTGGTCAAGGTGATGGTGTACAGGGCTGTGCAGGCCCACATATGATGTTGTCTTATTTGGTCCAGTATGGATCTGTGAGGTCCTCGAAAGCTGTGGTCGCCGCCACCGCTCCCTCGGCCGCCGCGACGACAACCTGCTTGAGGCCCCCCGTCACGTCCCCTGCTCCATATATTCGAGGCATGGAGGTCCTCCCCTCCCGGTCTATCTTCACATAACCGCTCTCATCAAGGTCCAGGCCAAGCGCCTTTGCAAGCTCGTTGTTCGGGATCTCGCCCACTGCGATGAATGATCCGCTAATCTCGAAATCAATGATCTCATCTGTCTTGACGTTTCGCAGCCTTGCTGCCTTCAGCGTCTCCCCTCCGGTGAACTCCTCCACGACCGACCCCATGATGGTATCGATCCCCGCCTCTTTCACCTGGTCCTGGAGCCTCTTCTCGGCACGGAAGGTGTCCCTTCTGTGGACCAGCGTCACATCGCATTCTATGTTATTGAGATAGACCGCGTATTCCAGGGCCGTGTTCCCGCCGCCAACCACGAGGACCTTCTTCCCCTTGAAGAAGAAGCCGTCGCAGGTCGCGCAGTAGCTGATGCCTTTCCCGATGAACTCCTCCTCCCCCGTGGCACCCAGTTTTCGATGCTCCGCACCGGTTGCCAGTATTACGGCCTTGGCCCTGATATCTCCTTCAACAGATCCCAGAACGAACAGGTCCCCATCCTTCTTTATGGATGTGATCTCGGTGAACTCTATGATCTGGGAGTACTGCTCCGCGTGCTCCCTCATCTTCATCGTCAGGTCCTGTCCGGAGATCTCCTTCTCCCCCGGCCAGTTCTCGATGAGATATGAAAGCGCCATCTGTCCCCCTGGCATCATCTTCTCAAGGATGGCCGCCTTTACGCCGGACCTGCCCGCATATATACCCGCCGCGAACGCAGCAGGGCCTCCACCAACTATCGCAAGTTCAAATTCCCTGTCAGCCATCTCAAACACCTTTCCTGTGGATAAGGAGAAAATACCCCTATAATATCTTTTTCGATTGATATATCAGGGTAGCGGCCAAATATTTCCCTTTCCATAAGTGTGTGGAAACAATTCTGTATAAATCGGGCAAAAAAATATATATCCAGGATGCTAACTAGTGTTGCTTTCTAGGTATATTGGAGTCGTAGATCGAGGTAGATCACCATGAGACGTATTGCCATGATAGTAATAGCCCTAGCACTTATGTCCAACGTGGGGATCGGATTATACCAGAACAACACCAATATAACGTCGCCGGGAACGGATGATAATGGGGATGGTCCGAAGGATGAGAATCCCGTATCGGATATCGTTGAGCTGGTGGTCCCCGACATTCGAATTGGAGATCAGGTAACCTACGATTACGGCCTTTTTGCGGAGATGTACTGGGAGAACAAGACCTCGGGGGAGTGGGAGAAATACACTTTCAAGGGTGAGGGTGAGCTCCTTCAGTACGTTGACGAGATCACCGATATTACCGATGGATTTCAGGTGTCCCACAACAGCGTTAAGATGGCCTATGATACCAGGGCCCATTTCGATCTCACGATGTCAGGCTCGGAAAAGGATACCATTACCATACCCGGCAACCTGGATATCGCCAGGAGTGAGTTCAACAACCTCTTCGATGAACATCAGATCATGTCCCACAACGCAGGATCCATTGCGATCGAGGGCCTGGGAGGGCAGTGGGGACAGAAAACCCTGGATGTGAAATACATTGCGGATCTGAGGACCTACAGCGACCCCTCGGCCGATCCCACCGAGTCACTGGACGATGCGATATATGCAGATGGCCAGACCCTCACATTGGACTCGACGGGCACTTTCGAACCGGACGCTATCAGCGACGGAGAGGGTGGTGACTTCTATTTCCAGAAGTACGACTGGAAGGTGGAGGGGGCGTACGAGCTTAACGGCAGGGACACGATGAAGATCAATGTGACCTCCAGCTTCTGGGATTTCCTGTCGTTCAAGAGGATATTCTATATCAGCGGTGATTCACCTTTTCCGCTGAAGGGGTTCACCAGGACCAACACATCCTTTGAGGACGAAGAGGGCGCATTCTATATCATTCTCGAGACCACCAGGGAGCTGAAGAGCGACTCCTCCCTTGGCATCGGCACCGAGGCGATACCCTGGGGGTCAACAAAAGGTCACAATGAGTACTTTGAGGAACATCCCGCGGGCCAATATGAATCCTGGTTGAGGGCCCCCAGCGATGGTACAGAAGTGGAATATTCCTCATTTGCCGGCTTCACCCTCGGTCAGGCAATGAGCTTTGCCGAGGAAAGGTCAGAGAGCCTGTCGGACTTCCTGGATGAATATGACCGTAAGGGGACGGTCCTGGTTGATTCGGCCGTTTTCAACGAGACCGATATCGATCTACTGGGTACGAACACCACCCAGTTCTGGAACATATCATATGCCTATGTGACCACCTCTGACGAGTTCTACCAATACTACAGGGACTACGGCGAACGGCCAGAGTGGGCGTACAGGATAAACGTTGCCAGATCGATCGTGACGGACGTACAGGGAAACACGGTTGAATCCATCTACATATTCAAGGATGAGGGTGACGACCGCCATGGGCTCACGCGTGGTGCAATGAGCGAATCGGACCTGAAGATGGGAACCAGACTGCTTACAACCACCCATGCCGAGAAGATATTCAGGGTGGACGATGAGATCAAGTCGATGGCGTTCAAGAACAACAACCTCAAGAAGGGTATTCAATTCAAGTACACCGTACTGGGCATCAATTCGGATAATAACCCCGGCATGATGTTGATCCAGCAGCTGACGGGACTCTCCATGCCCACATCTGACAATGCATATGAGATCAAGGCGGGAGAGGTATGGACCGGGGGAAGCACCTACTCCGCAGCGGTGGATGCGAACTCAGGGCAGCTTCTGTATGTAACCGAGATCGAGGGATCGGAACTGGCGTCTATCTTCGGCGAATGATGAAACAAAAGAGGGAAATGACTTGGCACTAAGGAAAGCGATCTACGCAATCATCTTCTTGGCCATAGTGATCAATGCGGGCGTGGCCTTCTGGGAGGGAGGCTTTCCTGTTGATATGGATAGGGTCGCGGGTCCGGGTCCAGGTGGTCTGCCGGTTTCGAGTTCGATCGAGGTGCCCTTTCCCGGGGATGGGGACACCTGCACATACGATCACTCCCTTGGGCTGAACCTCATCAGGACCACCGAGGACGGGGCGGATTCCGGACTCTACCTGCTTGACGGAGAGCAGGTGCGGAGATGGACCGCTTCCTCCGTTGAGAGGGACCTGACAGGAATACATATCATGTCGTATGTCCCCTCCAACGGACAGGAGCTGACATACGAAGGGGGCATCGATCAGAAGGGGTCGATCGAGAGGGGGCCGGACGGCGTTTTCATCAGACAGCTCCGTGGCACATCGCTTTCATTCGACCCATCCAAGCTTGGACCTTCCATGGATTCGGATATTGAGGTGACCAGTTTCATATATTCCGAGCCCTGGGAGGATATCATCTGGACAGGGCTGCTGGATTCCGACCGGGTCTTTTCCGATGGCGACTCCGGCTCATTTGCGCTTTCCATGATGGTCGAAGAGGCGGACCTATCCATTGAGGGTGCAAGGGTCGAATGGTCCGTGACGGAGTTCGTGAAGACCCAAATGGAGAGCTGGGTGAACATCGAGGCTTCCGTGCTGACGGGAAGGGACATCAGGATAACGTACACGCTTCAATTCACGGATGGCGTCCCATGGCCCACGTCCCTGGAACTTGATCTTGATGGTAGTTACGATACCGAGGAGGGTCCGATCCAGATCCGGATGGCACTCTCCAAGAACGAGGTCGGCAGGTTGACCGGCGATAGAGAGCCCGTGAACCTTCTGCCGTCCCGGCCGACCGTGGCCTCGGGATCGGGCCTGGATATCAGGACCACGGGAACTGTTGTAACGGAGGGCTCTGCGGAAAGCTCATTTGCGTTCACCCCGGAGGAGGCGTTTGAACATACACTGGACAGGAGCGCCAACCTTCAAGCCTTCATGGATGCCTATCCTGGATCGACCATGTACCTCTGTGAGTACTTCAGGAACGAGACCGGGGTTACGATGCTGGTATGGAATATCACCCTCTCCGCTGGAGCGGACGACGCATACCCTGGATATTTCTTCTCGGTGGGGATACCTGAAAGGGGGGTTGTGGGGGAGAAGAAGAACCTGGTGATCCTGCAGGAGGGTAAGATCAGCTGTTCGGGTTCCTCTCCGGCTGGGAGGAGATCGTTGACCCTCTCCGCTCACGAGGCGGTCCTGAGGGGTGATGGCCTTCTATCGGAGGTGTTCTTCGATGGGGACGGGTATGTTGATACATACGGCCTGAAGATCATCTCAAGGGGGGATTCGTCAACACCGTTCTCTGCCATGGCCCGCCATACGCTTGGTATGGGGAGCTCGGGATCGAGGGACCTGTTCGTATCTTTTTCACAGGATGATGAGGATCAGAAGATCAATTACATCTCGGTCGTCGACGGGGGGACGGGACAGCTCCTCACAAGGACTGTGGAGACGGGCGGCTACGTTGCGCTCCTCCAGAAGATGGAACTGATCTGAATTGGTGTCTCTTGATCTTTATATCGTGTAAAAGGGAACTGTGAGCATGTAAATATGTGTGGATCATGTAATGCATTATAATAATGCAATGCATTACTATATAATAGTGTTATGGATAAATATAAATATATAAAAGGCAATAATGTCCTAAGGAGAATTATCTATGGAGTATCGGGGAAACAGGGATATCAACAAGATCAAAACAACAGTAACTTTGAAGTTGGGCACAAAGAACAGGTTACTTGATATCGCAAAAAAGGGCGAATCGTTCGATGATGTTATCAATAGATTGATCGGATCAAATGAGATGAATGAGAGTATAATTGCAGAATATGAGTTGATCATGAATGAAAATTCACTGGCTATTGGGAATAAGATCAGCGTAGATCCAATAAACCGGGGTGTAAACTCTATCAGATATGGGGAGGGTATTATCGTCAAATTTTCATATAATAAACCCGGAGATATAATTGATAATGATTACTGTCTGGAGGCCGTCATAGAAGATGTCTATTCGAACGACATGAATATGGAGGAGCTACTGTCAGACAAAGAAGATAGGATCATGATATATTTCAGAATGATCGAGAAGATAATCAATATACATTTTGATCCATCATATTCGATTCCAGGAAATAAGAACCTGCTTGATACCCATTACTGGAGAAAGGTATGGAACCGGGTAAATCTCAACGATCACTCCTTTGATCATGATATTAACCGGTTTATTACCGGGACAATGGAGGAGTTCAATGAGTGATCCTCCGATCCTGTCTTCCGATCTTTTGAGGCCATACTTTCGTAATATGCATTTTAGCGATGAAAAATACATTGTTGACATAGAGATATTCTCAGACAGCAGCCAGATAGCTTTTGAGATATGTCTTGAATGCAAGGAACCAAAGCTTCATGGGGCATTTCCACAGCGGAGGTTCTCCATTGAAAGACATACCACCTCCGGCCATGAGGGTGTTCATGTTCAGATCAACTATCATCTCATCAATAATGAGATGGATATCGGCCGATTGTACATCACACTGGAGATCGATACGGACGAGGAGCTTTTGAACGTTGCTGAAGGATTTGTCTATACCCTGTATGAGATCCTCAGAAGTATAAATGATGATATGGAAAAAATCGCTGAGTATATCTTTTGTGTTGAAATGTTAGGGAGAATAATTGATAAAAAAAGATATCTGGTGGAGAAAATGGCTGAAAGTTTGAAAAATAATAGAATTCAAATCAGTAATTCACAAAAGAAAACTGTCACTGTGATGGAAGGCAAAGATTTTATTAAATTGCTTGAGGAGAGGAAAGAGCTAATACCATTGATCGGTCCATTGGTGAATGGCTTATCGTAGCGGGTGATTGGAACCATCATTGGACAACCCATCAACTCCTGTATGGTATCTTCACTTATTGGCAGGGGGATAATTTGATATCTCATCAATCCGTTGAACTTCTGGATCTGATCCGATGAACAGCTTTGTGAATGTTTCCCGATCTGGCGGTAGTGGGAAGTGATTTCCGGAACTCACGCTAAACGGAAATTTGATAACTGATATTCTCGTTTATTGTGAGGATACCATTTTGAATTCAAATGAATTATAGTCGGGGCCTGAAACCAGGAAAGAAGAGGGGAAGAAAATGATCTGTCCAAAATGTGGTGCATCGATACCTCCAAACAGAAATACTTGCATAAACTGTGGAATAACAGTTGAAAAAAATAGAGAACTCAATCCAAATGAGGATGCAGATTCATTTAATTCAAGCTATATTACAGAAGTACCTGACTATGAAAATAAGGAAGAGGATTATCTTTCAATGTCCCTAAGAGCAAAGGATAAATATCCGGCGATCGGCGTAATGGGTGTTCTGATCTTGATTGGTATTATACTCACATTAATAATCAATATTTCGTATTTCTTCTTACCCTGGTTGAGTTTATTACTATTCTATGGAACTGTCATAATACCTTTGATTGGAATAATTTTCCTACTAACTGGTTTTTATAAAACTGGTGTTGTATTCGGATATATCTCTTCTGGAATATTATTTCCGTCACTCCCCTATGTAAGAAAATATCTTTCTAAAATATGGAAATGGGGAGAATTCGCAAGTCGAGAAAAAAAGAAGGGTAGCAAGGAGAAGAAGATTCAAGGAGTTATATTGAAACCTTCAATATTAGTGAAGTTGATTGTAATAATATCACTCTTAGCAGTAATTTCCGCACCTATGTCCGCTTATCTAATAAAATACAATGAACCCCTTCTATATATTAGAAATTATAACGTCCCTGATAAATATACTTCAGGGTCAATAATCAACATTGGTGTCTCACTCTATAATTATGGTCATCAGTCCGCGAATGAGGATGATATCGTAATTGGTATAGTACATAGTGGTGGAGAAGTGAAATTCGAATGGACAGGTGGCGATATAAAACCATTTGGAATGGCAGATATGGATTGCAGATTTAGAACAGATCTTTTCTTTGATTTAATTAAAGTTTATCTGAATGGTGTATTAGTTGATGAGAAAGAGATAGAGGAATGGTATCTCCCCGGCTAATGGAACAAAAATGGGAGAAAATAAAATATGATTTTATCCGACTCTCGCGCTAACAGGCAAAGTTGATATGGCTCCAGGACATTGAAAGGATGGAGTTGATTCTACTGAAACGGTCCCTTCGGGCTGCGTCTCAGTGGACATTCGGAAAAGAAGAAGGGATGAGGTGAAAGAGACTTCTTTTTCTCATGGGAACATGAACGGCCCTGCGAACATCTCCGGTTTTGGCGGTAAGGAAAATCTAATAAAAGGAAATTATTGAGGATTTTATTAAAAACTCTCCTTTGGGCACTTGTTTTCGCTCTACTATCTTCGATATTATTTCTAATCTTTCTCGTACTACCCTGTGTTCCTTTTAAACGAAATTTCTGAATTTAACAAGCTCGAAGAATAGAATTTACACCAAAAGAGATATTCAAATCTCTTTCTCAGAATTACAGGATCCATTAATCTTCTTCCTTTCCAGCGGTGGGAGTGCTTTTCAAAAAGGATAAAAAGACGAACAACAGAACAGTGATCAGGAGGACGATCATGATCCAGTCCACTGCATCCATCCTCAGGCTGTTGGACCGATCACCGTTCTCCTCCTTTTGATCATCAGTTGTATCTTCGTCTCCGCTGCTTTCAGCAGGAAGTGTGTAGTTCCATTCACAGATCGTGATGTCTCCCGTCGTCCTGTTTACGGGTGTCGAGAACACATTTACATATGACCCATTGTGGTTTACAACAATGATCATTTGAAGATACGTCCTCCCACCTTGCGGATCCATTACACTGAGGGTCAATTGATAGATCCCGTTATCTTTCTCCCCCGGTAATAATGATAATATTCCTGTCTCCATATCGATACTCACGAAGTTCGGGCTATCTTCAAGGGACCATATCAGGGACTCATCTGGATCATCTACATCCGTCGCATCAAGATCCACTTCAAGATGTTTTCCGACAGTCACTGTAAAAACCTGTGGTGTCTGGATAATCTCCGGAAGATCGTTGATGCCTATTACCTTAAGGTGAAATGAAATGAGATCCTGCCGTCCCATATTATCCTCAACGGTTATATTCACCAGATAGTCTCCTACATCTTCGTCACCAGGGACGCCACTTATTACACCGGTCAAGTTATCGATGTTGATGAATGTGCAGTCCGTCTCCATGGTCCAGGTCAGGTTCACCGGCCTTCCATCCGTCATCCATGCGTCCATATCAAGCAGGAATAAATAGTCCTCGAGAATGGTAAGAACATTTATCCTTGTAGATATGAACAGCATCACACCATCCGTTTCAACGAATATTATTAGGTCATGAGAGCTGGAACCTCCACGCCCATCATTCACGGAGACCCTGCATTCATATACCCCCCATATGAATTGATCCGGCCTTCCAGTAATATGGCCGTTTTCGGCATCAATGGTGATGAAATCCGAATCCGTTTCAATATTCCAGGCGGGAATGTCATCAGTAGGATCGATATCGAAAAATGTGGGTATTAAATTGAAAACAGTTCCACTTTTAACGACAATATAAACAGGCAGTCCTCCAAGGATAGGAGGGTCGTTCACGTTTCTGATCGTTAGTGATGTATTGTACCAACCGATCAAGGAGTCATTTTCGCTGAATGATATGTTTAGGTTGAATTCTCCCACATCTTCGTTTGAAGGTTCAAGGGATATGGAACCACTCTTCATGTCGAAAGAGACAATATCGGGGAGATGGTGAGCATTATAGCTCATTGATGTTGCTCTGTTTTTAAAAATTATAGATCTTATACATGAGGTGTCCTCATTGACTATGATCTTGTTTTTCAAGGAAATTCTGGGAGGATAGAAAGAGATCCCTGAAACATTGGAACCTTCCAGTGGTTCGAATCTGATCGTGATGCCTCCCTTGCCGAGCACACTCTCGGAGATCGTATAACTACTATCGACCAGGTATGTGCTCATGGCCGTGGATCCGTTCTCACCGTCATTTATCATGAGCATTTTGTAATCGATACCTGCCTCAAGGAAAGATAGGGGGAGCTCCATATTATTCGCATATACTCCGTTCAGGAAAGCGAAGTACCAGGTATCATCACACCTCCTGATAACGGATGCATGGTCCCTAGGAGATCCCGAAAGGAAGGAGCTCTCATTCCAGCAGGTCGGCAGATCGCGCCACATCTCCAGTTCATCTCTACCTTCAAGATGGGAAGGATTGCTATACCAGTACATGTAGGTCAAGGGACTGAAGTAGATGATCGGAAGGGCCAGTTGATGTGATGTCGTGGTCTTTCCAGAATTGGCCTTTGATCGAGGGGTGTAATCCATCATTCCTGCAAGTGCCCTTGTGAAGGGGAGACCTGTATTATGAGATGAAGTTGGGAAATGCTCCTGTCCCATCACACCCTCTATTGTCAGGAGATTGGGATAGGTCCTGGAGAGGCCGGTCGGCCTCAGGTTATCGT